>CBCTZR010000067.1:0-11851 GCA_965151435.1 uncultured Merdibacter sp.
ATATTACCACCTCCCTCTCTCTATTGTCAACTACTTTTTTTACTTTTTTCGCTTTGTTTATTTTTTTGGATCGCTGTGCCTTCTCTTTTAGGGATTTTCTTTCACATAAGCTATAAATCCTTCGACGATCGCACTTGCTAATAGCTTTTGATACGCTTCATCTTGAAGCTGCTCTCGTTCCTGCTCATTTGATAAAAATCCGCATTCTACTAGTACGCCTGGAATGGAAGGCTTTTCCAAAATATAGTAATTCCCGATCTTTGCACTCATCTTGCTATCGGTTTTCACCTCCAGCTGTTCCTGTATCTGTTTTGCAATCGCTTCACTTTCACAATGATCTTCTTGATAAAACACTTGCGCTCCCTGCACATTGGATGATGTATATGCATTGAGATGAATACTGATAAAATAGTCTGCCATCCCACAATTGATGATTGCTACTCTTCTTTTTAAATCTTCCTGTTTGTGATTTGCATCATCCGCATCTGATAAATCGTAATCCCCATCTCTTGTCATCAAAACATCTGCCCCTTGTGCCACCAGCTGTCTGCTAACCTCTTTTGCAATTGCCAGATTAATGTCGTCTTCCTTGACACCATAACGCTGCGCTCCGTCATCCATTCCTCCATGTCCGCTGTCAATGACAAAAGTCTTCCCCGCTAACGTTTTCTCCTGTGTTTGCGCCAATACCTGCATGCTTAATATGATCGCAAGCAGAAAGATGAGAAACGGAAACACCCATCGCTTTATATTCAATGAAATCACCTGTCTCAGCATATGAAAAAACAGTGTCGTTCATTCCATCGATCGACACTGTCACATAAATAATTCAAGCAATTCCTCGCGGCTCATCGCACGCAATAAATTATGATCTTGGGTGGCTACAAACAAATCTGCCAGATCCTTCTTCTTTGCTTGCAGTTCTTGAATGCGTTCCTCGATCGTATCTTTCATGATCAGCTGAAATACCTGCACATTATTATGCTGTCCGATACGATATGCTCGATCTGTCGCCTGATTTTGTGCTGAGAGATTCCACCAAGGATCAAAATGGATCACCACCTCAGCTGCTGTCAGGTTTAATCCGGTGCCGCCTGCTTTTAACGATATTAAAAATATCGGTGTATCGTCTTTTTGAAACTGTTCAACATCCTGATGACGTTTTTCTTTAGAAACAGCTCCTGTTAAGAGATAATAAGCAATACCTTCATTTTCCAATTCTTCGATGATCAACTCCAACATGGAGGTAAAAGAAGAAAATAACAAGATCTTTTTATGTGCGCGGATACAGCTCTGAATCAGTTCCATACACCCTTTTAATTTGCTGGATAATGTATCTATATTTTCATAAACGAGCCGAGCATCCTGGCACAATTGACGCAAACGCGTGATCATCGCCAATATTTGAATGGTATTCTTTTCGTTTTTTTCCTCTTTTGCGAGCTGATTACGAATCATCGCAGCATTTGCAAGATAGCGCTCCCGCTCGTTTCTTTCAAATTCAAACAGCAGCGTGTGCTCCTCTTTATCCGGTAATTCGCTCAACACCTCAGCTTTGCTCCTGCGAAGCAAAAAAGGACGTACCAGTTTCTGTAACCGGGCGATCATCAGTTTATTTTGTTCCTTTACGATTGCCTTTTCAAATACAGATGAAAAATAGGAATGATCATATAAATAACCTGGCAAAAGAAAATCAAAAATAGACCAGAGTTCTGTCAAGGTATTTTCGATCGGTGTTCCACTTAAGGCAAATCGCTGTCTGGCGCGCAAACATTTCACCGCTTTTGCATTTTTAGTATTCGGATTGCTGATATACTGTGCTTCGTCAATGATCACCGTATCAAAAAAGCAATCTTGATACATGGAGAGATCACGCTTGAGATAATCATAGGATGTGACCAACAGATCCGCATCTTTTCCTTCTTCAAACCGTTTTTGTCGTTCCTCTTTATTACCGTAGACAGCCATACAGCGAAGTGCTTTTGCAAAACGCTTCGCTTCATCCTGCCAATTCAGCAACAATGAAGCAGGACATACGACCAGGCTTTGTTTTCCCTCTCCTTTTTCACTTTGCAGATAAGCTAAGATCTGAATCGTTTTACCTAACCCCATGTCATCTGCCAAAAGGCCTCCAAAGCCATAGGCAGACAGCGTCTTCAGCCACTGATAACCAATTTTTTGATAATCTCGCAATTGCCGTTCAAACGTCGCAGGCAGCTCATAAGTTTCTTTTCTTTCCAGCTGCAGCTGCTGTTTGACAATACTCTCTCGATCATAACGCACATGTGTCTGTTCCTCGCTGAGTGTCTCCAGATTATACAGGCGGTAGTTTGGCAAAGTCACCTTTCCCTCTTTGATGACTTCATCTGTCAACTGCAATTGTTCAAATAAGTCTGAAACCTCCTTTATGGATTCTCCGTCTAACGTTACCATCTCTCCGCTATGCAACCGATAATATTTCTTTTTTCGGCGATAACTTTTCAAAATGTTCGTCAATTCATTCAAATCCACATCTTGTGCATCCATTTGCAAAGATAATAAATCATTTTCCACACGTACACCAACGAAGAGAGAAAGCTGACGAGGACGGCGAATACGACGCAGCTGATCGCTGATAAAGATCGAACATTGATTGTCCAATGCTTTCGTGAGTTGGTCGATGATATCATTCCAAGGAGCATCTTCTTTCAAATACAACATATAGTCTTTATCGATACGTTCAATATATGCTGAGAGATATTCTTTGATTGCTTGCGCTTTAAGCGACGTTTTCTTTTCTACAGGGGCAAATGCAGATACAGTGAGATCTTCATAGACATATTCCAGTCTTGCATACAGATTTGCTTCATCATCTAAATCCAGATAAAGTTCTACCTTCTCTTCAAAACGAGGAAGCAGCGCTGGATCGATATCTCCTTCCCATTCGATATAGGCAGCTCTTTCACACAGGTAATATTGATAGAAATGCTGAAAATCTTCTTCATTCAATAGCAGTTCGCCTTCTTTAAAAAGCTCATGATATAGGCGAAACAATGAGCCATCCTCATCCGCTTCATATCGATTAAAAAGATGTGTTGCTTCATTCATCTCATAAACACCAGATTGTCCCAGCAATGGAGTCATCAACACAGTGCCATCTTCTTTCATCGCATAGCGCAAATTGATCGAAATGAAAGAATCTTGTTTATAAAGCTGAAGTTTTAAGCGCAACTTGCTGCTTTTGATCTGATAATTACAATACTCTTTCGGTAGTTCTTGCAAAAGCGTTGCCAACTGATCGACCATATGCCGTTGCAAACACACTGAACGCTTATTTTCACCAGGAAGAGCACCAATCATCTGTTTTCGAATAAAGAAATTGATCTTCTGACTCACTTCATCAAATGCATCAATATGATGGACAAAACCTAATTCCTTTCCATAGAGATGATACTCTCCTCCTTGGATTCTCTCAAAGAATTGCAAAAGATCACGCACGATGTAAGAACGCCCTTGTTTTTTTTGAACCCGTAAGCCCAACCGACATGTGTTAAGCTGCATATTGCTATCTTGCTGCAATTCCATACACAAGCGGATCGTTCCTTGTTCGATCTTTTGTTCATCGATAGCTAATGTTCGAAACGCTTCTTCCTTCAGCCATTGATGGGATTCTTTTTGTCTGCGATGCAGCTGCGCTTTTTTCAGCTGCGCCTGATATTCCTTGAAACGGCGTTTTTGCTCATCTGCCACATCTAAATGATAAGGCAGTTTAAATTCTCGCTCTGCCAAATATTCACAAAGCGCAATAAGATGTCTGCAGCCGTTTTCTTTTTCATGATAAGGACAACTGCAATAATGATCCAAGATCTCTCCGTATTCAGAAATCTCTAATTCAAATTCATAGAGATATCCTGTATGGACCATTTTTCCACTAACAAACGTATGCCCAAGTCTCTCTTCAATCGATAAAGACTGCAGCATCCCTTGTATATGCAAAGAAGAAGCAAACACATATTCGCTTTGATTTCTCGATAATTCTTGGATTTCTGTACTTCGAATTTTCATCTGCCTCCACCTTTCCTGATCTTCTTTCGATTATACCACAACGTCTTTACTTCTACACCACGTAAAAAGTTCCCTGAAAATCAAGGAACTTCTCTTTTATGCGCTTGCTTCTTCGTCTTTCAATCCTTCAAATTGCAAACGATAATATCGCGCATAAATCTTATTTTTTGCTAAAAGCTCACCATGTGTGCCTCGTTCTTCGATACCATTCTCTCCAATTACTATAATTTCATCAGCATCTTTGATCGTAGATAAGCGATGAGCGATCGTAATAGAAGTACGATCTTTCATCAATGTCTCCAGACTCTTCTGTATATGTCGTTCACTTTCATTATCTAAAGCACTCGTAGCTTCATCTAAAATCAAAATCTTCGGATCTTTCAAGAATACGCGAGCTATGGAAATTCGTTGTTTTTGGCCACCGCTCAAACGCGTCCCTCGCTCTCCTACATAGGTATCATATCCTTGTGGAAGCGCCATGATGAAATCATGGATATTTGCCTTTTTGGCTGCTTTGATGATTTCTTCCATTGAAGCGCCCGGTTTTCCATACGCAATATTTTCGCCGATGCTTCCTGCAAACAGATAAACATCTTGTTGCACGATACCGATATTCTGACGCAAACTTTCCAAGGTCAAAGTGCGAATATCTTTACCATCGATTTGAATACTTCCGCTATCAACATCATAAAAGCGTGGAAGCAGTGAGCAGATCGTCGTCTTTCCTCCTCCGCTTGGCCCTACCAATGCGATCGATTTCCCTGCATCGATATGGATATCGATGTGATTGAGTACGGTTTCCTCATCATTATAGCTAAAGCATACATCTTTATAATCGATGACTCCTTTTACATCCTGCAACGGTACACTATCTGGTGCATCTTCGATTTCAACTTTTGTCTCGATTACTTCATTAAATCGTTTAAAACCTGAATATCCTTTCTGTAACATTTCCGTAAACTCTACCAGCACCTCAATTGGTGTCACAAAAATATTGATATATAGTGCATAGGTAGCTAACGAAACAGGTTGTAACGTACCCTGAGCAATAAAATACGCACCGCCGACCAAAATCGTGACATACAAAAGTCCTTGAAAGAAATTATTACCGCTTTGAAACCACCCCATGCAGTGATAATTGTTGATCTTACTTTGCAGATATCGTTCATTGCTCGCCGCAAACTTCCTTTGTTCGACTTTCTCATTTGCAAAGGACTTTACAACGCGAATACCTCCTAATGTATCCTGCAAAGAGGCATTGATACCAGCAATCTTTCTTCGATTTTCCATGAACGTTTCTTGCATCCGTTTATTTTGACGATAAGAAAAAATCAGCATCATGAATGTGACCAGCACCAACAACAACGTCAATGGTACATGAATGTAACACAGCAGCACAAAAGAACCAATGATCTTCAATAATGAGATAAATACGTTTTCCGGTCCATGATGAGCAAACTCACAGATATCAAACAAGTCATTTGTCAACCGGCTCATCATCTCTCCTGTATTGTTCTTGTCATAATAGGAAAAGGAAAGCCGTTCAAATTGATCAAACAATTCCTTTCGCATATCTCTTTCCAGCATTGCCCCCATGATATGCCCCTGTGCAGAAACATAATACTTACAAGCAGCTCGTACAAGATACATGATCAATAACCCGATGGCCAACAGCAAGATCGCTTGCAGGATCGTCTTTGAATCTTCCAGATACAACGTAGCATTTAAAATATTTAAAATCTGTGGAAAAGCCAGATCAATTACACTGATACCTAATGCACAGATCATATCAAAAAGAAATACTTTACGATAAGGACGGTAATATCCGATAAATTTCTTTATGATCTTCATTCTATCCCTCCTCACAGCTTTTGATTATAGCATTTTTTCATTCACCCGCAAAGGAAAACTCCTTTTATGAATAAATCTGGCTATCAATCAAACGGAAGATAAAAAAAGAACAAGAAAATCCATCCTTGTTCCTTAATCTATGTCCGATTAAAATAACTTTTGATATCTATATTCTGAGAGTAACCATTCGCTTTAAATCGAGATGGATCTTCTGTGATCCTGTTGATAAATTCCAAGATCATCTTAAACTTTTGTTTATTATAATCAACATCTGATTCAAGTAAGATATAAAACTGCTTCCCATCCGTATCCATACCTTCATTATCATAATAATATATGTGGATCCCTTCGTTTTCTTCTTTGAAATTGATGAAGATGGAAATTTCTTTCCTCATTCCTACATCAATTTTCAACTGTTTGGGTTCTTAAAGCTTTCTCAATGTAGGCAATTTTACTATACATAGTGAAGTTATAACTAAAAAAGTTTCTCTTCTTCACCCAATTGGCAAAATAAATTTTGACCAAACGAAAAATGCTTACACGATTTTTTGTAATTTGTTAAAATGAAATTGCAATGTGCAGTGTAGAGATGCGTAAGTCCAATTGCCCTACATTGCTTTTTTTCATTAAGGAGGGGTTTTATGTTCCAGCCTGGCAACGTCGTCTTATATCGCTTATTTTTAGCGCGAATCCATGCGCTTGAAGAAAGAGAAGGTTCTTTCTAGAATCATTAGAATTCGAACATTGTTCTTATGATATTCCTGTTCAAAATCGCTTGCATCACCTACGTGGACTTCCATCAAAAGATGAAATCGATCAATTATTTCAAGAATCCTCTTCACTTCCTCTTGTAAAGATCTATCGCAATGCAGTGGATCGCAGCTGCAAAAACATATTGGAAAGTGATGATCTCCAACAGTGGATGGCGTTGTTAAAAACGCTCTATATCGATAAAAAACAAGCAGAAACTACTGGGGAAAAATTCGCAGAAAGTGAAAAGCGTTATTTTCACATCGTATGCGATCGACTAAGCATCATTTTTGTCCTTGACAACGGTACCACTTTAGAACAACAGCTCTTCTCTTTATTTGAAACAGCGATTCATAAGTCTTCGCGCGCTTCAAAAAAAACGTGGCAATGACCTCTTCAAAAAGTCATCATCCACGTTTTTATTTAAAATGAGAATAATCCATTAAAGTTATAGATAGATAAATCAATGTCAGTTACAACACCATCTTCCATTCCCAGTTCCAAATACTTCGAAGAGAACGTATCGGAAATTTCATAATACCATAGATCATAGTAACTCTCATTCGTAATGGAAACAGGTTCTCCATACGCTTTGATTACTTCGTCTTGCGTTGAACCTGGGTGGATCCCGCCATCCAATATGATGTCACTGTTGAGATAGTATCCGTAAATCGAATATACGGTTGCTTCTTCTGTGTTTACTGTTTCTGTCGTCGTATTCTCAATTCCAATATAGAATTCATTGCCATCTCTTTCAGCGATACCGTATTGTACATCCCCAGATTCCATCGTATCCGCTAAGATCTGTGAATCATTCAACGTAAATCCGGCATCTAAAAGTTGTTGTAAAGTACATTCACCAATCGTGAGCTTCTTTGATCCAATCTGGATTCCCATCGTTCCCCATGCATTGCTAGCGGTATTACCGCTTTCCATAGACATAGTTTCAAGTCCTTGTGGTTTATCAATTTTATCAATTTTATTAAAACGTCCATAGTCAAATTCGAAAGTGATGTCATCCATGGAAATTTCCATATCCTCTGGCATATCTTCACTGAATTTTGCGGCCAAATTGACCAGATCTTCAAGTCCGGTAATTGACATGATCGCTTTTACGTAACGATTTGTTTCTTTATCGACATAAATATTGCAATTCAACTCAATGTTCTGACCAAAAGAGTCTAAAAACACCTGTGTTGAAGAATCAATTTCCCCTTCAGACATCTCTACCAGATCATCAAAAGCAACTGTAAATGTAATTTCCCAGGTATCTGCGTCATCAATCGTTTTAGATCCTGTTACCTTCGGGTCAAATTTATCCACGACACTTTGATCAAACAATCCCATCGTGTTCTGTGCCGTATCGATCGTCAATCCTTCCGTTGGCTGTGTGCTCCATCCGCTTCCATCATCGACATATTGTATGATCGTTCCATCTTCTTCATATTGATAAGACTTGGAAACCACTGTTTCCTCTTGACCCATTCCATCTATCGTCACATTGGCTTCTCCATAGGACACAAATGGATCGTTGATCATTTGCAGCATTCCTTCTCCATTTATTCCGATGTTAACCTCGTTTTGACCATCGCTGATCCCCATATTGAAGGTCAAAAGCATATCCACTTCATAAGAATCCAGTTTCTCCATCTCTTTACTTGCTGTTTCCATCAGCGTCAATGCGTCTGGTGTCTGTGAGCATCCACCGATTGGAAAAACAGCTAAACACAAACCAAACGCTAAACATTTTTTTAAACCCACTTTTGCATTCATCCTTATTATCCTTTCCCTTTTATACTACGTTTGATAGATCTGTGATGTTCACTATAAACGCTGCATGATATCATCAAATTTTACCAGTGATTATTTGTTCCATATGCTTGGCAACACTGTGTTCTTGATAAGGGCCTATAATTGCAGATGCACATTTTAACGCAAGCTCACTTGCTGTGTTAGGTGCATAAGAATGCGAAAACATCTTCAGCATTTCCAAATCATTGCCGCCGTCACCATAAACAGCCACCTCGTCTTCACGTATGCCCAGATGCTTCGCTAACCATAAAATAGCGTTTCCTTTATGTACGCCTTCTTTTGTGATTTCAAAGCCCCCTTGAAAACTAGGTGCATTTCTGAGTCCGGCCCCTTGCGTAAGCAAATAATCATTTAATCGTTTTGTCTCCCGAGGATCATGCACCATACAGTTCACCTTGCAGATCGCCTGCGATACAATCGAGTCATTGCTGCAAGAAAACTGCATATGATGTTCTACCCGATCCTGAAATCGTTTTGCCCAGTTTTCTGGACGTGACAGCGGCGTCCTGCGATTGATCATCACCTCAAGATACTCTTCCTTCTCCTGACGAAGAAACGTCTGTGTTGGTGTGATGCATTCAAAATACATCTGAGGGAATTGATCCAGCAGCGCATAGAGTACCTTTTTGTCAATTTCTTCTTGATGAATGAGCTGATTTTGCGGATTGAATATAGCAGAACCATTCATACAGATACGATAGATCTGTTCATTCAGATCCCCAAAGTTAACCATTTCTGGGCTCCTTCCAGTCGCGACAGAAAAGATTCCTCCTTTATCGATCACTTTTTTTAAAGAATCCTCAATCACCTGATCTAACTCATGTTTTTCATTCAATAACGTACCATCCAGATCACTGGCGAATAAACGTATCATCTTTCTATCCCCTCCCTTTCGCTCTTTGCTATTTATCTTTCAAATCCATTTTTATCTCAATCTACAATTATTATAACATGGTTTCACTTATTTCCTTCCATGCTTATTGATAAAATCAAGCAAACACATCTATCTTTTTCAATAAAAAAGGCGAAAACGCCAGATCGATTTCTATCGATCAGCTGTCTCCGCCGCTTCTTTTTGTTCACCCTTTTGTATCGGTGCACTATCTTCAATGATCACTTCCTGAATTCGATGGTTTTCCACGCTGATGACATGCAGGATATATCGTCCGCACTCTAAGCGAAAGCGCGCTCCATCTTTTGGGATGCTACCTAACAGGTAGAGTACCAATCCACCCAGCGTATCATATGAATCATTTAATTCGACTGGCAATGGGATCTCTTCTAACAGATCCTCCATATCGATATTACCGCTCACTTTCCACTTATGCGCTCCAACACGCATAATTTCCGGAAGTTCTTGTTGATCATACTCATCGTAAATATTTCCAACGATCTCTTCCAAGAGATCTTCCATGGTCACGATTCCACTGACTTCTCCAAACTCATTCAGCACGATTGCAAAACGAAGTTTTCTGCTCTGCATATCTTTAAACAGGACGTTGGCAGTCACTTGTTCAGGGACAAAATAAGGATCGCGCAGGATGTTGCGCAGATCAAATGGTCGTTCTTTCTGCAATTCGATCAAAAAGTCTTTCGCATAGAGAACCCCTAATATGTCATCAAGATCTTTACCATAAACAGGTATTCGTGAAACACCTTCCTCACTGATCAGCTGCAGGATATCTTCCTTTGTTGCATCTACAGATATCGCTACGACTTCATTTGCCCGAACCATGATATCTTTGATCGGTGTATCATCAAATTCAAAAACGTTGGTGATCCACTCTTTTTCTTCTTCATCCAACACACCGCGCTTTTCTCCTAGATCCACCATCATGCGAATCTCTTCCTCGCTCACACTGTCTTCTTGTGCTTCTGTTTTCAGATGCAGCAAGCGAAGGATTGCATTGGTCGATAACGACAGCAAAACAATGATCGGACGCATGGTAAATGCTACCCCACGTACGACTCCGCAGGAGAGCTTAGCAATCTCGTAAGGTTTTTGCATGGCGATGCGCTTTGGCACTAATTCACCAAAGACCAACGTAAAATATGACAAAATGATCGTAATCATGATGACGGATAAAGTATCCAATATTGACAATGGGATCGACGTGAATCCCAGATCATACCAAATCCAATTTGTCAAAAGATCTGAAAAGCTTTCGGCAGCAAATGCACTACCTAAGAAGCCGGCAAGCGTGATCCCAATCTGGATCGTCGATAAGAAGCCGGAAGGTTCTTCTACTAGATTCAACAGTTTTTTTGCTGTTCGATCGCCTTCTTCGATCTGTTTTTCCAATTTTGTACCATTTAAAGAAATTACCGCTATTTCAGTTGCTGCAAAAAAGGCATTAATCAAGATCAGCACCACTTGCAGCAAGAGCTGTCGGGGTATCGAGTCCACTCTACATCACTCCTCTTTTTATTGAACTCATCCATAGAGCTTTTTTTCTTAAAATACGCTCTATATCGCTGTAAATGTATCATAAATACCTTATCCAGTCAATGAACAGCCACTTTTTGATAGATTGCCTGGGCTACAAAGGAAAGGACTGCAAGGATAAAGAAACCTCCACATATATTCATCATTGGCTGAATGCTGGTCTTGATCAATGCGCCAAACATTTCTATTTCCAATCTGTCGGCTAAAAAAGACCCCATCATCCAAAGAACACCGATCATCATTGAGACCAGCATTGAACTCAATGCCAGATTCCGTAAACCTTTGCGCAAACCTTGTAAAAAGAACAACATTGCACAAATCACCATCATTACAAGAGTGACATAATAAAATCCGTCACTACGAACGATCATAAACTGCCGTAATAGCTGAAATTGCGCTGGTGTTAACTGATTGCGAACCTGTGAAAGAAGCTGCTCATACAGAGTGCTGAAATTGATTTGATCTATTGCATCTCCAATTTGATCGATCATCTGCTCTTTTGTAAAAAAGCTATTGTCAGGAATGGTAAGATCATTTAAACCTTCTTGGAGACTTTCTTTTACCATCATTTCAAATTCTTCACCATTTGCCTCCTCACAAACCAAATCAGCCAGCAACATTTCTCCATATTGACCAAACTGCTTTGATAGTTCTTCGCTTTCCATGATCGATACGACTGCATTTGTTGTAAGGTCCGCTAGAAATGCATTTTGTGAAAGCTGCTCATCAATGGCACTACGGACACGTTCTTTAAGATTCAATTGTTTTACGACCATTGTACCAAATGTATCATTTAAAATATTTCTTGCACATAGCGATGCTGAAAAGAGGATCGAACTGCACAAAAAGAACAAAACACTCAGGATCGTTATGATTTTTTTCATTTTTGAATCTTCCTTTCTGTTATGAAATGACGATTGTCAAGTAGAAATATCATTTTCCTTTGAT
>CBCTZR010000068.1:0-11617 GCA_965151435.1 uncultured Merdibacter sp.
TATATGAGCATAAAGCTCTACCAAAGAATTATGGTGCAAACTTCTAAAGACGGGAAAATTAAAAAAGAAACCTTTTCTTGGCATATATGTCCAACTATGATATAATGTGTATGTCAAAAAATACAACAGAATACAATCTGGAAGAATAAGATTGATTCGAAAACTATCAGAGGCAGCCAATGGTGGCTGCCTTTTTCATCTGGTATTCCTATGGGCTGGAAAACAGTTATTATTGGTTCAGAGTGTACAGTGTCATTAACATTGAATAGAATGAAGATCACCGTCGGTAATAATTATCAAAATATTCCATTAAATGACTTAAACACAGTTATCTTTTCACACGATAAAACGACGATTACCATTCCGGTATTAGCTAAATTGGTTGAGAACAATATAAGTGTGATCATCTGTGATTCTAAAAATGATCCAATTGGTATATTTCAACCATATAATAATCACTCATTGGTCTTTAAACAATTAAACAAGCAGGTCAATTGGAAAATAACCAGAAAAAAACGCTTATGGAAACTGATCGTCGAACAAAAAATACAATCTGAAATCGATATCCTCACTTTGTTAAATATTCAAGATGAGAATGCTATGCAGTTAAAAACATATCGAAACAGTGTTGCCAATGATGATCAGACGAATCGTGAGGCAGTCAGTGCACGTCTATATTTTGCAATTTTATTTGGGAAATCGTATACTCGAGACGAGCCAATCGCAACGTATTATGCGTTGAATTATGGCTACAAAATTATAGCTAGCTATATATCGAAGTGTATTGCGTCACGTGGATTACTAACGCAATTAGGCATTCATCATATTGGGGAATCTAATCCGTTTAATTTAACTTACGACTTTATCGAGCCTTTTCGCGTGGTTGTCGATGCATGGGTATATTTGTATGTGCAAGATACCTTTACAGTTAAACATAAAAGAGATTTGATTGATCTGCCTTTGGCAAAAGTAAACGTAGATGGGAAATGGCTACGTTTGAATTCGGCTATCGAAAGAATAATTGATGCTTATATCGCTTTTTTGAACGATGGAGAAGAACGCTTTCCTCTTATCGATTTCACACAGGGAATTCAAATATATGGAGAAGAATAGATTTATGCGTTTGATCGTTCTATTTGATTTGCCAACAGAAACCAAACTGCATCTAAAAAGATATCGCGAGTTTATCAAATACTTAAAAAGCGAAGGGTATATACGTTTACAGTTTTCTGTGTATTCCAAATTGTGTATTAACAGCGATTCTGCACGAACTGCAGAGAAGCGATTGATTTTTCATGCGCCGGAAGAAGGAGATATCCGTTTTTTAATCGTCACGGAGCGGCAGTTTCAAAATATAGCAAATATCAATGGCAGTTATTCATTACAGGAACAAATCACAACGACTAATCTGACATTAATGATTGGAGGGTTAAATGATGAAATTGATTCATGAAGACGCTTATTATTGTTTTCCTGAAAAAGCAAGTATTAATTTTTTGGTTGAAAATAATGAAAAAGAAGCCTTTATTAAATGTTTATCTGAATATTTTGGAAAGAAAAAGAAAAATTACTGCAAAGTGTTTAATGATGACGAAGAGAGAGTATTATATGATGAAATAGAATTTATTTATCTTCCATATGAAAAGACAAGCATAGAGAGTAATCTCCATTTTAGTACAAAATCCATATTGAACGTGGAAATAACAAATATCATAGAAAATAATGCAGAAAAGTTTCAAAGCATCGATCGTATTAGAAATGAGATGAATCAGTTATTATCAGATATAGGAATTATTCAGCTTAGACGTATTCTATCTCGTCATCTTGATGAATTGTTATCAATCGAGCTAAATGATTTTGATGTAAGTAAACTGTTGGAGATGCTTTTCATTAATATTGATGAAGAGCATAAAGAAATAGCCTATATGCTTATGTATAATCTTTTATTTTATTTAAGTCGCGATAAAAATCGTATGGTTTATATTGATTTTCCAATTAACGATAAAGTAATCGAGTGGATGAAGAACTCTTCAGCAGATGGAATCATCTTTTTGGCAGATAATAAATTTCAAACGGATTGTATTGATTTATTAGATACTTGTACTTTAATAGTTATGTCAAATAAAGATTATGTAGAATACATTGCGTATGATTTAACAGAATTCTCAAGCATTTCCTATATGTTTCATCCGTTTATACAACAGAATATAGAACTACAAAACAAAAAAATAATGGAATATTATTACCAATTGAATGATAAAACTTCAACTTTTTATTTAATGTTTAATCAAGAAATCACTCAAAAAACTGATAAATAAAGGATTATTATGATATAATTTTCATGACAGTTCTTAAGGATTGTATTTTGTTGTATTTTTTGAACCGTTTGGTACACCTATACTATACACCTTTAGTTCTTAAGGATTGTATTTTGTTGTATTTTTTGAACATGCATTCCTGAAGGCATATTTTGAGTGGGTTCTTAAGGATTGTATTTTGTTGTATTTTTTGAACGCGTGTAACATTTACTAGAGCCTCATAGTGTTCTTAAGGATTGTATTTTGTTGTATTTTTTGAACTAAACTTAACGTCTACTGAGAAAGACAGCAGTTCTTAAGGATTGTATTTTGTTGTATTTTTTGAACAAGCAAGCAAACACGCGCTATCGTTCATTGTTCTTAAGGATTGTATTTTGTTGTATTTTTTGAACCACGATTGACGAGCACTGAAAAGGATTCAAGTTCTTAAGGATTGTATTTTGTTGTATTTTTTGAACAGTAAAAGCTATCATTCACTATTGCGATAGTTCTTAAGGATTGTATTTTGTTGTATTTTTTGAACCATCCATTTTCGGTTGACCATATTTCATTGTTCTTAAGTATTGTATTTTAAAATCAAAAACTTGATAAGAGCACATAAAAATGTATGTTGTTAAACATTGACAGTTAAATGGTATCATTTGTTAATTCATAAAAGGCTTGAATGGTATTGGAAATTGCCCTTGCATAAGATATCGAATAGATCTTGTGTAAGGGCTTTTGTCATGTCTTGTCGATTCTTTGCATAAGCTTTCTTTGGGAGGAAGGAAATGGAAGAAATAGATGGGGTATGTTGTCATGTGGAATGTAGTGGAGAAGGCTGTGGTGTCGTATTATTGCATGGATGGGGTCAAAATGTATCAATGATGCGTTTGATTCAATGTCAGTTACAGGATAGGTATCGGGTATTAAATTTTGATTTGCCTGGATTTGGTAAGAGCGTACCTTTAAAAGATACATGGAATATGGAAGATTACGTACCGTTTTTGCATTATCTGCTGAATAAGTATCAAATAGAGAATCCGATCATCATCGCTCATTCTTTTGGAGCGAGAATCGCTATTGCCTATGCGGCTCGTTACGGGGTGTCTTGCATGGTGTTGACAGGGGCGGCTGGATTGCGAGCAACATTGACTGTTTATAAACGATGTAAGCAAGTTGTCTATCGAGGCTTTCGGTTCTTGCATCTTCCATTTTCAATGGGAAGTGAGGATTATCGCCAAGCTGATCCAATCATGAAACGGGTATTGGTACAAGCGGTAAACGAAGATTTGCGACCGTTATTACCTCATATTGCTTGCCCTGTTTTGCTTGTCTGGGGAAGTGAAGATCACCAGACACCACTTTGGATGGGGAAAGAGATGGAACGAGCATTTCCAAATGCGAAATTGCTCGTCTACCAAAAAGAAGATCATTTTGCTTATTATCATCAGGGCTTTCGGTTTATGGAAGATGTTCGCCAATTTTTGGAGGTGAATGGATGCGCTGGTTAGAAATCTTCGGTTTGCTGGCATTGCAACTTTATGATCTACGTTCCGCGTTAACAGTGTTCCAACAATGTCACTATCATTTGGATCGCTATCAAAATTGGATTGCAGATGCTTTTTCAATTGAACGTGTCTGGCGACGCATACGTGCTTTTTTACCATTTTGGGTGTTGTTGTTGGTGAAAGTGGAAGAGGCGAGAAGTCCTTCCGTCCTTTGTTTTATCCTTATTTATCTTTATGTGTGGTTACAGCGATTGAAAGAGAAAAAAGCTTTGACACATTTACGTTTTACGAATCGTATGTGTCGATTGGGTGGTTGCTTGTTGTTATTGACATTGATCGTCCTCATTTCAGTGCGACAATCTTTCAGTTATGAATTGTATCTTTGTGTATTTCCACTTTTATGGATGTTAGCTTGGATTTTATTACCTGTTGCATCTTATTTGGTATTGCCGATTGAAAAAATGATACAACGTAATTTAAAAAGTGATGCGCAAGCGCGATTGGCTAGCTGTTCACAGCTCACACGGATCGGAATTAGCGGTAGTTATGGAAAGACAAGCGTGAAACATATCACTTATGCGTTGTTATCAACAACGTATTATACGCTGAAAACTCCCCATTCATATAATAACAGCATGGGAATCACTAAAACGATCCGGGAAGAATTAGATCCGTTGCATGAGGTATTTTTATGTGAGATGGGCAGTGATCACAGTGGAGAGTTAGCTAAGTTATTAAATTTTGTTAAACCGTCGATCACGATGGTGACAGCGATTGGTCCACAGCATCTTAAGACGTTTAAAACACAGGAGGCAATCGTCAGGGAAAAGATGTCGATGATCGAATATTTGCCGAAAGAAGGATATGGGATAGTGAACATCGATGATCCTTTCATTCGCGCATATCCACTGCATACCTCTGCAACGATTATCACGTATGGTTTTTCAGAGGGTGCCGATCTGCAAATCCTCTCTTGTCACATGGGGGAGGAAGGAATGCATTTTGTCTTGGAAATCGAGGGGAAATGCTATCCGTTTCATACGCGGTTGTTGGGAACATGTAATGTGTTGAATATTACGGGGGCGATTGCGATTGCCCGTTTGTTGCAAGTGCCAATGGCAAAGCTGCAGGATGCAGTAGAAAGTTTGCCTTGTGTCGAACATCGTTTGCAGATGATTCGACAAGGGGATGACCTGTTGCTTGATGATGCGTATAATTCAAATCCGCAAGGAGCGAAGGCAGCTTGTGCAGTATTGAAGGAAATGCCTGGCTGGCGGGTGATCATCACTCCAGGGTTCATGGAATTAGGTGAAGAACAGGCAAAATATAGCTATCAGTTTGGAGAACAAATTGCGCAAAGTGCAGATGAAGTGATTTTAGTGGGAGAAGAACAAAGCGAAGATATTCGAAAAGCTTTGGAAGATCAACAGTTTTCAAAAGAAAGATTGCATCGGTTTCAAACGATGAGCGAGGCTCTTCAATTTGCCAAACAATTGCCTGTTAAGAAAAAATGCATATTGATTGAAAATGATATTCCAGATGTTTTCAGTCATTGAACAGAAAGGAACAGTGATATAGATGAAAATTAGGGTGTTGTGCATGTTTGGCGGAAATAGCGTCGAGCATGAGATCAGTGTGTTGACAGCAATGATGGTAATGGAGGCATTAGATACCAACCGCTATGAATGTATTCCTTGCTATGTAAGCAAACAAGGGGTGTTTTATCATGGAGAGGCATTGCGGGATCTATCAAATTATCAAGACCTCGATCTGTTGTGCAAGCGATTGCGTACGGTACACATTGAGAGAAGAAACGGGCAGCCAGCCCTAGTGCGCAGCCAGACTTGCTTCGCGCATGTCATTCCTTTTGATATCGTATTCCCACTGTTCCATGGTGTGAATGGAGAGGATGGAAGTGCAGCTGGCTTTTGTCGGATGATGCAATTACCATTTTGTGAAAGCGATATATTGTGCAGTGCGATCGGACAAGACAAAGGGATGCAGAAGCGATTGTTGAGTCAAGCAGGATTTCCTATCGTTCCGTATGTGGAATTGCATAAGGTAGATACAAAGGGACAGCAACAGGAGAATTTAAATAAGCTGTGTTTTCAATTGATCATAAATCCGGCATTGCTAGGTTAAAGTATCGGGGTGGAAAAGGTGCAGAATAATGATGCTTGCCTATCCGCCATTGAGCGTGCCTTTACGTATGGCGAGCACGTCATCGTGGAAGAGTGCGTGGAAGATCTGCGTGAAATGAACTGTGCGGTATTGCATACGCCGTATGGTTATCGCAGCAGTGCTGTAGAAGAAGTGAAGTATGAAGGGGATCTCTTTGACTTTGATGAGAAGTATACTGGGAATGCCTCAAAACAACAAGAGAATCAGCCGCGCGTTTGGTTGCGTGAACCCAAACTGGTCTCAGAGATCCAACAACTGACGATTGCGATTGCAAATCTATTTGAAATCCATGGCGTAGCACGCATTGACTATCTGTATGATATAAAGCGACAACAGATCTATGTCAACGAATTGAATACGATTCCAGGTTCCTTGTCCAGTTATCTATGGGAATGGGAAGGCGTTGGATTTGGTCAGCTGCTGGATTTGATCATTCAAGATGGAGTCAATGAATATCGTAAGAGAGGAAAGCAGGTTACGAGCTATCCGACGAATATTTTATCTACATTTCAAAGGTCTTTTGGTAAAAAGACTGCAGGAGGTTAAAAAAGTGCCGTATTTGCCACAACGGCGCTTTTTTCTTATAATGAAAAAAGAAAGCGAGGGGAAGGCCTTGGAACAAACGAAAGACGAGATCCTATCGGTTCGTGAAAATCTGTTGGCATGGTATCACAAGAATCGACGAAACTTGCCTTGGCGAGAAGAAGTGAGTGCCTATCATACATGGGTCAGTGAAATTATGCTGCAACAAACGCGAGTAGAAGCGGTCATTCCCTATTATGAACGTTTTTTAAGCGTCTTGCCTACGCTTTGTGATCTGGCAATGGCACAAGAGGATCTGCTGCACAAACTATGGGAAGGATTAGGGTATTACAATCGTGTGCGCAATATGAAAAAATGTGCCCAGTTCTGTGTGGAACACTATGATGCAGCTTTACCTAAGACTTATGAAGAATTGTGTAAACTGCCGGGGATTGGACCCTATACAGCTGGAGCGATCGCATCGATTGCTTATCATCAGCGTGTAGCGGCAATTGATGGCAACGTCTTGCGTGTCTTTTCCAGATTATTAGCAAATGAAGAAGATATTTCTAAAGAGAAGACAAAAAAGCAGTATAGAGAGTATGTAGAACCATTTCTTCCGACAAATGGGGAATGTGGTGATTTTAATCAAGCGGTGATGGAACTGGGCGCTTTGCTCTGCTTGCCTAACACTGAACCAAATTGTTCACGTTGCCCGATTGCTCGGCAATGCCGTGCTCATCAATTGGGAAAGGAAATGGAATTTCCTAAAAAAGCGATGAAAAAAGAACGGCGGATCGAAGAGTATACGGTGCTATTGTTTTTGTATCAAGATCAAATTGCATTGATCCAACGCAGTGAAAAAGGTTTATTGGCAAATCTATATGGCTTTGATATGGAAGAAGGAAAACTTGATCGCAAACAGGTGGAACAGCGATATTCGCATGCAAAGGCAATTGTTGAATTAAAAGAACATCGTCATATCTTTTCACATGTGGAATGGCATATGTGCGCATTTTTGATCGAAGTGGATCAAGGAGGAGACTTGTTTTATACAGTTGATGAAATTGAACAACACTTTGCGATTCCGACTGCTTTTCATTCGTTTTATCAGGCTGCTTGTCAATGGATACGCAGCAAAGGAGGCATCTATGACAAAAGCTGAATTGAAGGATCTGTTTGAATCTTATGTTCCTTGGAATGAACAGGAGACGATGGATCGATTGATGATCCTGCAGGCATTTACGCATTTTGATGATCTGTTGACCAGAGAAAATGCGATCCTACATCTTTGTGCTTCTCCATGGATCTTATCGCGCGATCATAAGCAAGTATTGCTTATTTATCATCGTATTTATGATTCGTGGGGCTGGAGCGGCGGACATTGCGACGGTGATCCAAATCTTTGGGAGGTCGCTTTGCGTGAAGGACAAGAGGAAACTGGTATCACTTCTTTGCGCTTGGCACGCAAAGAACCTCTTGCGATCGATGTGCTGAGCGTTCCGCGTCATGAAAAGAACAATAAATTTGTCAACGGCCATCTACATATCAATGTCACTTATCTGGTTTATGGTGATCCTTCTTTACCGCTTGCTTACAAGGAAGATGAAGTAAAAGGTGCGCGTTGGTTTGATATCGATTGTTTATCACAAATCATTCGTGAACGATCCATGTTGCCGGTGTATGAGAAATTAAATGAAAAAGCTTCTTTATGGAAGTGACCTTGTGAATGCCCATTCGCTTTTCATCCTTATTGCATATCTTATAAGGACTGTGGGGTGGCAAGATGGATATCAAGGTCATGAAGTTTGGTGGAACATCTTTAGAAGATATAGAAGCGCGACAACAGGCGTATCAGCATATAGAAACTGAATTGAAACAGGCAAAGATCGTAGTGGTTGTCTCAGCGATGGGGCGTTTCCCAAGTCCTTATGCGACGGATACATTGTTAAGTATGGGTTCTTCGCTGTTAACAAAAGAAGAAAAGGCGCGATTAGTCTCTATGGGAGAACAATTATCGGCTTTGATCGTCGCCAGTGAACTGTTAGAAAGAGGTATTTCTGCTTATGCTTTGCCATTTTATAAAAATGGGATCTTGACGGATTGTAACTACGAATATGCAACGGTTCTATCCCTTTCTCCGCGTTGTATCAAACAAGAGTTTCTTCATCATGATGTGATCGTCGTCAGCGGATTTATCGCACAGGCACCTTGCGGCGATGTGACGACCCTTGGCAGAGGGGGCAGCGATTTCAGTGCGGTATTGTTCGCTGATATGTTGGGACTGCCACAAGTCGATATCTATACAGATGTCGATGGGGTATATGATATCGATCCAAAACGATCACCTTTGGCAACGCGCTATGAACGACTTACCTATGATGAGATGCTGAACATGAAGGTGCGCGTGCTTCATGAACGATGTGTACAATACGCAAAGAAAAAAGCGATCCGCATCCATTTGCGCGGTACTTTTTCACAAGGGAAAGGGACGATCATAGCATAGGCATGGTATTTGTTTCAACTCGGTGGTATAATAAGCAGTAGCGAGGTGAGAATAATGCAGACAATTATTTTAATCGAAGATATGGCATGTGAACACTGTGCTGCAAAGATCGATCGTGCGTTAGCTGCGACATCGATCAACTATACGGTCGGTTTGCCACGAAAAGCCGTGATCGTGGATGGAACACAGGATGACGTGATGAAGGCCCGTGCAGTGATCGACGAAATCGGGTTTACAGTAAAATAGCACAAGAAGCAAACGCTGTGCAATTGGATATGATCCCACAAACAAGAGCCAAGGAATAGAGATTCTTTGGTTGATGGAGTGGGATTTTTATTATGGTGAGTAAAGTTATTCACTAGGTGTTTAAAAAAAAGGCAAGAGATTACGATTTACTCTTTTAGATGAAATAATGAAAGCATTGCACATATTCCGCAAAGCAAGGCATACCATTTTTCAAATAGAGGATGCAAAGAAGCATAATGTGAAATAGAAGGAAAAGGAAATAAGATGTCGTTCATATAGTCAAGAGCAAACAACACTAATAGAAGAAGTGCGCATGTTTTCATTTTTTTCATAAAGATCTCCCCAAAACATTGTATGAGTAAAACACTTGAATATGCATGATTTGATAAGTGTCAACATACATTAGGATGAAAGAAAGGGAGTCGAATATGAAAAAGAAAGCAATGCTTATAGCTGCTGGCGCTCTTGTGATCATCGTTGCACTGTTTTTGATAATGAGAGAAAAACCATTTGAACAACAGTTCCAGGAGACGACGGCAAATCTGACAAGTTATCTCTTAGAAGGTGATATGGAGATCACCAAAGGAGAGGACATCAAAAGTTATGTGATCGCAGTAAAATATTTGAAAGAACAAGATCAGGATTATTTTTCCGTATCTTTTACGGACAAAGATCTAAATCAGACGCAGGAGATCATTCGTAATAAAGAAGGCGTTTATGTGATCACTCCAGCATTGAATCAGATCTTTAAATTTGAGGGTAACTGGCCGACAAATTCCATCAAACCGTATTTGTTGCAATCAATGAATGAAATCATGCAAGAGGAGAGCATACAATGCGAAAAGAATGATGATGGTTATAAGGTCACTGCAGAAGTGTCTTACCCAAATAATAAAAATTTTGTCCAACAAGAGATGTTCTTTGATCAAGATGCCAAAATTTCTTACTTGGAGATTTTTAACAGTGACCATGTTTCGCAGTTAAAGATCGCCTTTTCAAAAGTAGAGTATGAGCCAAACCTGACTGTTGAAGATTTTACAGTTCCTCAGCAATTGGAAAAATCGACGGCATCTTCTAACGTGATGGAGGAAGATCTTCCGTTATTGCCGATGGAAACGTTAGACGCTACGTTGACAAACAGTTCGACGTTAGAAAATGATGGCACGCTACAGCATATCTTGGAATACAGTGGAGAGAAGAGCTTTACGATCGTCGAACAGCTCGCCAAAAGCGAAGATACAACACAAACGATCATCATGAGCGGTGATTTGGTCGATGCGATCAGTCTGTTGGGGCGATATGATGGAACACAGATGAGTACGGTCATCGATTCCATTCAATATACGATTTATAGTGAAGATCTGGATGAACAAGAGATGGCCGCAGTGTTATCCAGTATGCAGGTGGTCGTGATGAAGTGATGATACGAAGAGGAGACGTCTATTATGCAAATCTCTCTCCTGTCGTAGGGAGTGAACAAGGAGGAATACGTCCGGTTGTTATCGTTCAAAATGATAAAGGCAATCGTTATTCAAAAACGGTGATCGTCGCGCCGGTGTCAAAGAAAATGAGTAAACCACCCATTCCGACCCATGTGATCTTCAGTGCTGAGCATTTGGATCATGTGTCGATGATCTTGTGTGAACAGATTCGCACGATCGATAAAAGTCGTTTGTTGCATTGGATCTGTACATTGGATGAAGCGACATTGGAAAAGGTGAGTGAAGCAATTCGCATCAGCTTGCATGTCTAAGCGAACATAGGGTTCGCTTTTTTCTGTTTTTAAGTGGGAATGATCGACGTTGGGAAGCACGCTTCCAATGAAAAAATACGGAAAAGTATTGCCAAATAAAAAAGCACATGCTATTATATATGAGCGCTAAACATCGATTGGCGTTTTCAATGCACGGAGTAGTACTCAAGTGGCTGAAGAGGTGCCCCTGCTAAGGGTATAGGTCGGGAAACTGACGCGAGAGTTCAAATCTCTCCTACTCCGCCATTTATTTTATCAAGAGCATGGTCCAGTGGTGTAGTGGTTAACATGCCTCCCTGTCACGGAGGAGATCGTGGGTTCGAGTCCCATCTGGACCGCCATTTTAAAAAAGATAGTTGCAAGTTTTGAAAAAATATGCTATTATTTCATAGCTTGTTCATGGACATGGTCCAGTGGTGTAGTGGTTAACATGCCTCCCTGTCACGGAGGAGATCGTGGGTTCGAGTCCCATCTGGACCGCCATTCTTAGAAGAATAAGTAAAAAGAATTGAAATATTGTAGAGGATATGCTACGATATCCATACGAAATGCAAATGTAGTTCAATGGTAGAACACAGCCTTGCCAAGGCTGATACGGGGG
>CBCTZR010000069.1:0-11324 GCA_965151435.1 uncultured Merdibacter sp.
TGGTGTGAGAGGTCGAAAATAAATAAGCTTTTATTTATTTTCTCCTACTCGATTTAGAGTGATCTGTCCGATCATTGTTTTCAAGATGGGAAATTGTTGAAGCCCTCTTGATTTCGTGTATAATAGGTACTGTTAGGAGTGATGGAATGACAACATTCGCAATTGCAACGTTGGGATGTAAAGTAAATACGTATGAATCACAGCATTATTTAGAATCGATGAAAGAAGCTGGCTTTGAAGAGGTTTCTTTTAAAGAAACTGCAGATATTTATATCATCAACACTTGCTGTGTGACAAATACGGCCGCATCAAAAAGCCGTCAGAAAATACATCAAGCAAAGAAACAGAACGCGAATGCGTTGATCGCTATCGTGGGATGTTACGTGCAAACAGCAGATCCCTCAGTTCTAGCATCGCTTCAAGCAGATGTTATAATCGGTGCACAAGGAAAAAAAGATCTCGCTTTTCAAATAAAACAGGCATTACAGAGAAAAAAGAAAGAAATCTTGCCTGTGCCGGATGCTAGAGGTATTCGCGCATTTGAATCGTTAAGCATTCACTCATTTTCTCATCAATCGCGTGCCTTTTTGAAAGTACAGGATGGATGCAATCAGTTTTGCAGTTATTGTATTATCCCTTACGCTAGAGGAAGTGAACGCTCCATCGATCCGATGGAAGCTTTACAGATCGCCCAGCAGATGGCAGCAAACGGGCATCAGGAGATCGTATTAAGCGGTATCCATACAGGCCGATATGGACGAGACTGCAACAGTTCATTGTTGGAATTGTTGCAATTGTTGATCGCACATACCCCAGCACATATACGTTATCGTATTTCAAGCATTGAGATGAATGAGATCGACGATGCATTTATCGCTTATATGCGTGAAGAACAGCGAGTTGCCAGACATTTGCATATTCCGATTCAGGCCGCAGATGATACGATCTTACGTCGTATGAATCGTCCATATGATGTAGCATGGTTTTTTCAACGCATGCAACAGATTCGCGCTGCTCTTCCAATGATCAGCATTTCTACTGATATGATCGTTGGATTTCCGGGTGAAAGTGAAGATCAGTTCATAGGAGCGATGAAACGAGTAAAAGAAGATTTGCAATTTTCATTTATTCACTGTTTTCCTTATTCGAAAAGAGATCATACCCCGGCTGCAGCGATGAAAGAGCAAATTGATAAAAAAGTGAAAAAAGAACGCGTGAATTTGTTGAATCATCTCTCAGATCAGTTGCATCATGATTATATGAAACAATTTATAGGAACAAGCGTCGATGTCGTACTCGAAGAAACGAAAAATGGCATGCTTTTTGGACATAGCAGTGAATATTTACCGATCTATATCCAGCAAGAAACCATGCCTTCCACAAAGCGAATGCATGTGATCGTCCGTGATTTTTATCAGGATGGGTTGCTCGCTGTTGGAATGGAGGAATTAAAATGAAATTAAATAAACTGTTCAACAATGTGCCTGCTATTGAAATTCGCGGTTTGGCATTGGATTCACGAAAAGTAAAAAAAGGAGATATGTATTTCTGCTTAGAAGGATTAGTGAATGATGGACATAATTTCGTAGGTTCTGCTGTTGCAAATGGTGCAATCTGCGTAATTCATTCGAAAGATCTTTCTGTGATGCCACAAGGAGCGGTATACATCAAAGTGAAAGATGTCAATGCGGTCTTGAATACCGTGGCATCTCGATTCTATGGAGAACCAAGCAAGAAATTGCAGATGTATGGGATTACGGGAACGAATGGCAAGAGCACGATTGCGAATATTATTCGCTATTTATATTCCCATCATGCACCATGCGGATATATCGGTACGATAGCAATCAGCTATGGAAATGTTAAAAAAGCTCCTGATTTGACGACTCCTGATCCAATTGTTATTCATTCGACATTAGCGGCGATGGTTGATGACGGCATGAAAGCCTGCGCTTTAGAAGTAAGTTCACACGGTCTGGAACTAGGTCGTGTTCGTTCCGTCGATTTTGATGTTGCGATTTTTACTAATTTGACGCATGATCATCTGGATTTTCATGGTACCTTAGAACGTTATTTTGCCGCAAAAGAAAAATTGTTCGTCAATCTGAAGCCGGAAGGTCTTGCCGTGATCAACGTTGACGATCCATATGGGAAAAAGATCGTAGAGAACTGTAAAGCGCGAATCGTTACGTATGGTATTGAAAAGGAAGCGGATTATCGGGCGGATCATATTCACATAGATGTGAATGGCTCTCATTTTACGCTGTTGCATGATGGGAAAGAATACCCGATCACTACGAATTTGGCAGCGATGTATAATATTTATAATCTCTTGGGTGCAATCGCAGCATTGGATCAAACAGATATGAGCATGGATGAAATTCTCCCATGGATCAGCAGCATTGAACAGATTGAAGGAAGAATGGAACGCATTCATGAAGGACAGCCATTTAATGTGATTGTAGATTTTGCTCATACGCCAGATGGAATGGAAAAAATTATGCAATATGGTAAAGCAATCACATCAGAAGGCCATAAGATCACTGCTGTATTCGGTTCAGCCGGAAAGCGTGATACGAAGAAGCGACCAATTTTCGGTGAATTAGCGGATCAATATTGTGATATGATCATTTTGACTGAAGATGATCCACGCGATGAGGATCCGCATGAGATCGCCGATGAAATACGTAGTGGTATACATCAGACAAAATCAATTTTTATCGCCAATCGTTATGATGCAATTCGTCAGGCAATCGAGTCTGCGAACGAAGGAGATACTGTTCTCATTCTTGGAAAAGGGGATGAAGTGTTCATGTATCGTGAAAATGGACGTGCACCTTGGATGGGGGATCATATTGCCGCAAGAGAATGCATTCGCCATTATTATTTCCAAGAAAACGCTGAAGAAGCGTGAAAATATTTCAAATAATTCGTAAAATCTTGAAAAATGATTGCATTTTCTTAGATTATTTTATATAATGTGGATGTTTGCTAGTGAAGGGAGGGTAAATCATGCCAAAAGTAGTTTTGAAGGAAAATGAAGTTCTCGATGATGCTTTGAAAAGATTCAAACGACAAGTATCTAGAAACGGAACCCTTGCTGAAGCTCGCAAAAGAGAGTTTTATGTAAAACCGGGCGTACGTCGTAAGCTGAAATCAGAAGCTGCCCGTAAAGCACGTCGTGGGAAATAAGAATGAAAATCTGCAGGAATGCAGATTTTTTTATTGAATGATCAAGCGCATCTCCTTTTAGGTTCATGCATATACTTGGTTGAGGTGTTTATGTATGGTGACGATGAAACGCGATCTGCTGATGATTGAACAGTATTGTCGAATTCGAAGTGCTCAAAGTGAACAAATCGAAGTGGAGATGGCTGATTATCTTCTTGTTATTGAAGGAAATAATCTGATGATGCAAGCGATGACGAAAGATGAGATCTTATTGAAAGGACTCATTTACTGTGTACGGGTAGAGGATTATGCGTAAGTTTATCGGTATTGATCGATGGCAACTCGTCTACCCTTATACAGAGCTGTTGCAGCTAGCAAAGATACATGGGTTAGAACTCTATGAAGTCGTGCAGGAAAATGATCAAATTATCGTATGTACGCCTCTTTATCAACGCTTGATCATTCGTCGCCTTTTTCCTGATGCACGATTACTTTATACACACGGGATCATTGGTTTTCTCATACGAAATATAAAACGTCCTTCCCGTTGTTGTTCTTTCATTTTGTTTTTTGTCATCTGGTATAGTTTATCCCAATTCACTTTTGTCATTGAGATTCGTGGAGATTCAACGCTTAAAAAAACAGAGATCCAATCGTTTCTGATGCAAGAATATGGCGAATTACCTATATTTTCCTTAGATGAAACAAAACTGGAACATCAACTCGAACAAGCATTTGATTCATTAGCATGGATCGAGGCAGTCAAAGAAGGAAGTAGTTTAAAAATTCGCTTTACAACGCAAAAAAGCATTGAGAAGGAAACTTTAAAAAATCAGGATCTGATTGCACAACGCGATGGTATTATTGCTGGGTTTGATCTACAATCTGGCAATAAATGCGTTCAAATAAATGATGCTGTAAAAAAAGGGGATGTGCTGGTATCTTCCACGTTACTGGATTCTTTTCAAAAGGAGAAATCCGTCTATGTAAAAGGGAGAGTTTTTGCTTATACATGGGAAACGATTGAAGTATCCTGTAAAAAGGATGCATTTCCACAACCTCTACAATTTTTTCGATTGCTTTTGAATGCGAGAGAGAAAGTTTCTGAGGACTTTCTAAAAGATGATCGGATCGAAAAGGAAAACATTTTGCAATTCGAGGAGAAAGCGGGTACAATAAGGATGAAAATTCATTATACGATATACAGGGATATTTCTAGTCCCGTTTAGGAGGTAAGAATGCAGGAGTATTTCAGCATATCCTTAGAAGAATACACAATGGAAGAGATTTCCGCATTTTGTGGACCAAAGGATTCCTATCTGAATTTGTTGAGTGATCATTTTCACGCTTCTTTTGTCATGCGGGAAAATGAATTGCGAATTCTCTCTGATTTGCTAGTAGATCAAGCAAAAATCAAACAAGTGGTTTCTAAATTATTTGTTTTGATTGAATCACAAAAAGAAATCAGTGATCGCGATGTCATCTATTTGTGTAAATTAGCTGATGCAGATCGTTTGGATTCCTTTGATGTAAGCAAAGCACATGCAATTGGACGTACGTTTCAAGGAAAGAGCGTCTATCCTAAGACATTGGGACAACGCTATTTATGCCAATCCATGGAAAAGAATGATATCGTGTTTGCCAGTGGTGTCGCCGGTACGGGAAAAACCTATCTGGCTGTTGTATATGCGGTGCACCTATTAAAAAAAGGTATCGTTAAGAAGATCATCTTGACACGACCTGCCGTTGAAGCAGGGGAAAGCCTTGGCTTTTTACCAGGAGATCTCAAAGAAAAAGTAGATCCTTATCTGCGCCCTCTCTATGATGCACTTTATGATACGCTTGGACAGGAAAGTGTAGAAAAGATGTTGGAAAAAGAAGTGATTGAGATCGCTCCGTTAGC
Source organism: uncultured Merdibacter sp. (assembly GCA_965151435.1). GTDB lineage: Bacteria > Bacillota_I > Bacilli_A > Erysipelotrichales > Erysipelotrichaceae > Merdibacter. The sequence continues at coordinate 5,075 of CBCTZR010000069.1, forward strand.
TTATATGCGCGGACGCACTTTGAACGAGGCGTTTATCATTTTGGATGAAGCACAAAATACGACGACATCTCAAATGAAGATGTTCCTGACTCGCATGGGATTTCGCTCAAAAATCGTCATCACCGGGGATGTGACACAGATTGATTTGATCCGTAAAAAGGACAGTGGTCTATTAGGGGCCAAAAAGCTATTAGAGGGCATCGAAGGAATCGGTTTCGTAGAATTGACTGCTTTAGATGTCGTACGACATCCATTGGTTCAAAAAATTATTGAACGCTATGAACAAGCAGAGCAATCCGCTCAAGAAAATGATAAAATGATAAAATGTAAACACAGCGAAAATGATAAAATGTAAAAAAGTCATTGCATTTTTACATATAGAATGCTATTATATTAAGGCATTCATGCCGCGTTCGGCAAGCGGTTAAGCCACAGCCCTCTCAAGGCTGTATCACGGGTTCGAGTCCCGTACGCGGTACCAGTTAAATTAGAAAGCTTCGTAAAGAAGCTTTTTTATTTTTTGCTTTAAATAAAGGCTTTTTGAAACAATGAAAAGTTCTAAACGATGATTTAGATTTCAATTGGTTATACTATTTCGTTTATTTATAAGAGCTAGATTTTTTAATGTCTAATTCATTGAAATTATGTAATGCTATTTTCTTTATAGGATATCTGCTTTCTACTAAAATTGTAATTGCAAGTTTAAGCAAATAACAAGTTTGAAAGAAAAATAATTAATCTTTCTCATTAGGCAGAATAATAAAGCCAACTACATGTCCTATTTATTCTGTTTACGTTACCTTGCTCATCATTTAATATCATCGTGACTTTTTGCAATAAGAACCGTTCTTGAAAATATTTGGTTTTAACTACAACTATGGTAATTTTTTTACATTGAAGGGAGTCTTTTTGAATTTTCATAATTTCCTTCTAAAATGAATTATACCTGTTAACGATGGGAACAGCATCCCAAGTTAACAGGCATTTCTTTTACTATTTTAGTTTGCGTCTTAACGGTGACCGTCATTATTTTATCTTTTCATTCATGGTTCATGTCATCGAACTTTTAATTCTAGACTTAAGATGTAGGTTATCAAGATAGTGTTTGGCTTTTAAAGTGTTTAGATGAGTTTATTTATTGATAGGGTAAGTATGCAAGTTTTATATAAGACTTACGAATCTTTCTTTTGCTTTAACAAGTTGTTATTTTCAATTACTACTTCAAGCAACTCACCAATACTATAAATAATGACAGAATATACAGTAGTAGTGATTGCAGAAGACAGGAAGGTAATAAAATTAAAATGATAAGAGGTTTCGTATGAAATGTCATTAAAATAGATGAAATCAGTTGTTATAGATTTTGTGAAGGAGAGCATGACAGAAGTAATAAGCCCTAAAAGAAAGACTATAATTGCTATGACTTTTAAGATCTTTGGCAAAATCGAACAACGTTCCTTCCTTTCTACCTTAGTCAGGGTAGTATTCACCTGTATTGCAGGATATTCTTTTTGAATATTTTCTTCAGCTTCTTCATCAAAGATATTGATCGAACTTGCTAGATTCTCAGAAAGTATCGTATTCATAGTTTTTATTTGAGAAACAAGCTCTCGGTTATTGAAAAAATAGGAGATCTTTACGTAGTAGTCAGTAATTTTTAATACGAATATCTTAAGTTTATTAGATGTATTTGCAGTTTTGATTATAAATGAATATGAGTATTCACTTTCATTTCTACCATTGTAAAAAAAATTGTATTTTTCCAAGATTTTTTGATCAATCAATCTGTCCATCATCTGATTCACTTCAGACTGTGATTTGTTAATATAAAAAGTTAAATTTTCCATGCTAATTATCCTCCCAAAACACTAAATCTAATTGAAATAGTTACTTCATTTACTTACATGATCAGTGGATGAAGCGTCTTTTGTTCTATTTTTATTTCTTAGTTCTCGATTATCTCTTTCTGTCTAACATGGATAATCAACAAATGTATGAATGATATCATATATTAAAAGAAATGTTGAATACTCAACATCCAGTGTCATATTTTTTTTGCAATCAGATTTTGTATCTCCATTAACATGGTAGCATAAAATTCACTTTAAAGATAGAAAATAGGCATATCACGTAAATAGTTTGTAAATAGCTGTATACTTATACAGTTTATTCTTAACTTATACAATAAGATACTGTATGGAAATAGCTGTCATATACATATAAATGTATTTTTTAAACATAATTGATATTTGATAAATACGTTAGAATTGCTACACGGTGATACTTTATGGTAATATGGATGCTGAATAGGAGGGATAGAGAGAATAGGTATTTGTTAAGGGAATATTGGAATACTATCAAATGGGGTGTTTTGTCATTCTCTTCGCTACAGTATGATTCATAAATTTTTCTAAATTGGAAAATGATTAAGTAAGGGGAAATTTGTTTTAAAAAGGTCGTATTTCCTTGCATGAAGGGTTATCGACAGTGAGTTCGTAATAAGCAATGTAAATAAAAACAGATTTCTTAATGATTGAAATTTAGAAAGTAGGTAAATTATATGATTTGCAAAAAATGTGGAAAAGAAATGCCAGATGACGTCAAAGTTTGTACAAATTGTGGAAATTCATTAGAAAATGAAGTGCAAAGTACAATTGTACAAAATCTGAATAGTTTAGATAAAGAGATGAATCTATTCAACAAACCATTTACTTACGAACAGATCTTTGTGTTAGGAGCAGGAGTTTTGGTTATTCTTTCTTCGCTTCTGCCATATGTTTCTGTAAGTTTGTTTGGAATATCTAGTTCAATAAATGTATTACAGATGAATGCAGGTTTTATCTTTATAATTCCAGCTATCTTGGCTATTATTTTTATGTATATGAAAAAAGAACTCTTGGCCATGATTCTTAGTATTGTAGGATTGGTATTGTTCCTGATGTTATTCTTTTATGAAATGGGTGTTATTTCTGATTATGGATTTGGAAGTTTGTCTATTGGTGCATATTTGACTTTACTAGGTTCAATAGCTATGTTTGCTTTTTCTTTGCATAGAGTGATGAAGAATAAAAAAGCAAAACAGAACTAACATAGAATTAGAAAAGTATCGACGGAAAATTTTGGATTATTGTAGCATTCTCCAGTTATCGTACCTATTATAAACAATGTTCATGTAACCAGCGTATCGCTGTTAGGCATATCGAAACGGTATGCCTTTTTCTATACCTATCTATGATATTTCGATAGCAAAGACGTTTGAAGACATGTTTTTCCAATCATACATGGCATTTTTTGATAGATCATTTATTTCGTAATGCAAATCCGTATTATGGATAAATAGTTATTGACATAATCATAAGAAATTATTGATAAAATATGCGATAATGTAGAAAAGGGGTGAGTGGCATGTTTCATACAGTTTTTGAAAAAGGAATGCAAGTTATAAAAACTATTGAAGAAACGCAACAAAAACAGATTGAAGAAGCTGCCGCATTAATTGCGGATTCATTTGTGAAAGGGCATCACTTCTATGTGAGCGGCAGTGGGCACTCACATACGGTTAGCGAAGAGTTTTATGGACGTGCTGGTGGATTGGCTTTTGTGGTTCCTATTTTAACAAATGAGCTAACGATGACGGATCATCCAACAAAAAGTTCTTATATTGAGAATCTATCTGGGTATGCACAAATTGTAGGAGAACTGTACAAGATACAAAAGGATGATGTTGTGTTGATTGCCAGCAATTCAGGAAGGAATGCATATCCGGTAGAATTAGCACTTTATGCCAAAAAGAAAGGAGCCAAAGTGATTGCAATCACATCATTAGCTCATTCAACAACTTGTTCTTCGCGCGCATCTTGTGGAAAACGACTATTTGAGATTGCTGATATCGTCATTGATAATTGCGGCGTGATCGGAGATGCTTGCTTAGAGGTAGAAGGAATCGAAACTAAGATGCTTCCTACATCATCTATGGCAAATGCTTTTATCGTTGGGGCTCTTACAGTCTTAACTGCATCTTATATCCGTGAATCAGGTTTGGAAGTCCCGGTTTTTGAAAGCTTAAACGCAAAACAAAAGATCAACCGTAATGCTGAATATTATGAGACCTATACACGTGTATATATGAAAGAGTGAGTGAATAAGATGATTTATGTAATGAGTGACATTCATGGAAGCTATGAAAAATATAGACGGATGTTGGATATGATTCATTTCGGAGATCAAGATACATTGTACGTATTGGGAGATGTAATTGATCGGGGAAAAGAGGGAATCACCACATTACTTGATATGATGAAACGATCTAACATAATTCCTCTGTTGGGAAACCATGAGTGGATGGCAATAAAATGTCTGCCATGGCTACAGGAAAAAATCACAAAATCTGTATTGATTTCTTTGCATCCTGAACAGATGGAAGCCTTATCGATCTGGCTGTTAAATGGTGCAATTACGACAATCGAGGAATGGGAACGACTTGATCATGAAGAAAAAATCAACATCTTAGATTATCTAGCGTCTTTCCGTTCTTATCAAACAATAGAAGTTAACAAAGAGAAGTATCTCCTAGTTCATGCAGGTTTGGGAAATTATGATCCAAACAAAGAGTTAGATGTCTATACGATCGATGAGCTTGTTTGGAATCGTCCGGATTATGAAAAAGCATATTTTCAAGAGGATGACTTGAAAATGATCGTTGGACATACACCGACATTTATGATTCATGGAAAACCGGAAGTGTTTTATGGAAAGCAGTTGATTGTCATTGATTGCGGTGCTGTTTTTCCTCAGGGAAGGTTAGCTTGTCTTTGTTTGGATAGCAAAGAAGTTTTTTATGTCGATTAGAAAATACTAATAGATGATTTAATTCTAACAATAATGATATTTTACGATTATGTAGAATAAAGTATGATATAATGTTTTCGGTGATAGCATGGTAAAGAAATATTCTTATTCAAGTAATAAAAAAATAAATTATAAACATTTAGCTATGGTTATTGGAACAGGTGTATTGATATTGGCTGTTTTAATTGGCGCAGGGTGGTTTCTGTGGCATTCCTTGTTTTATCAACCATTTCCTGAAGATGCTTCAATGACAAAGGAAGCGGGAAGTATGGTGCAGGAAATAGATGAAGAAAACGGTTGGATGGTTCGATATCCTACCTTTGAGGAATCAGTACTCAATGAATCGATCGAACAGATGATCAATACATATAAAAAAGATGTCGGTGATGGAAAAAAAGTTGTAGTTGATTATCGCAGCAAACAGCTCTATGATCATTACATCAGTGTTCTGTTTCAACAGACGATTGAAGAAGACGGCAAAAAGACAGTTGTCTATGGCAGTGTGAATTATGATGAGAAACAGCAACGGCTGTTAAAAACGCAAGACATCTTACGTAATCAATATCGAAGTGATTTATTGGATGACGCACAACCAGATGATATTAAAGCAGTTGAGATCAATGCGGAAAATGTTGAGGTTTACTTGGCAAATGGTACAAAGAAGACAATTAATTATAAAGATCATGAAGCGTATATCGCTTTGACAGATTCCAATATACCAAGTCTTTTCCAAAAGGATCCACTCACTGTTGCAAAGGATGAAGAAATCGATCCGGATAAGCCGATGATCGCCTTGACTTTTGATGATGGTCCTAATCCATATACGACACCAGAGCTGTTGGATATTTTAAAAGAAAATGATGCTCGTGCTACCTTCTTTATGCTGGGAACAAATGTTGAGAAATATCCAGATCTGGTTGCCCGCGTTTATCAAGAGGGACATGAAATAGGAAATCACTCTTGGGCGCATAAAGATTTTTCTGTGATGAAGGATAAAAAAGAAATCATTGAAAATTATCAAAAAGCAGACGATGCAATCTTTGCTGCATGCGGCCATGATCCGACCTATGTTCGACCACCTTATGGCAGTACGTCAGAATTATATGATCAAACGATTGAACGTACATCGATCTTATGGAGCGTTGATACCAGGGATTGGGAAAGTCATGATCCAAAAGCAATCCAAGCAGCTATCGAAACCTATGCGGGTGATGGTTCTGTCATATTGCTTCATGACATTCATTCGGATACCATTGATTCGATGAAAAAGGTTATCCCGATGTTAAAGGAAAAGGGATATCAGTTGGTGACGGTCGACGATTTGATTCGTTATGGTAAAATCTAATCAAAGGGAATGTGACCAATCATGTGTAAGTAATATTCGACAGGTTTTGACCCGTGA
>CBCTZR010000070.1:0-10787 GCA_965151435.1 uncultured Merdibacter sp.
GCATATTTCTTCGTCTTTTCATACATCTCGTATGACGTTTCACACTTCAATTTTTGTAAATGAGCAAAACGAGTTTCACTCATCATGAAGTCTAACATCTTATCGTAATCTGGATCTTTTGAATCGATTGTCAATGGTGATTCTAATTCAGGATTGTAACGATACAGATCGACATAACCACATTCAACAGCTTTTGCCTGTGTCTTCTGATGGTTGCTCAAGCCACCCTTGATACCATGTTCAGCACATGGGCTGTAAGCTAAGATCAAAGATGGTCCATCATAAGCTTCTGCTTCCTTGATTGCTTTTAATGTCTGGTTCTTGTTTGCACCCATAGCGATGCTTGCAACGTATACATGTCCATAAGCCATGGCAATCTGTCCCAGATCTTTCTTCGCTGTTGTCTTACCTCCAGCAGCAAACTTCGCAATTGAAGCAGCCTGAGAAGATTTCGAAGACTGTCCACCAGTATTTGAGTAAACCTCAGTATCCAGAACGAGAACATTTACATTCAAGTTGTTAGCTAATACATGGTCCAATCCTCCATAACCGATGTCATAAGCCCAGCCGTCTCCACCGACGATCCAGATAGACTTACTGATCAGATCCTGACTAGCCAATTCTTTCACTTCAGCAATGTCTGATTTAGCTGCCAGTTCTTTGATTGTTGGAGCCACTTCACGTTCGATATCACGATTGCCATGATTTTCGATGTATTTAGCGAATGCTTCTTTCAACGCTGGTTCAACTGTTTCCATGTTGTCTTCCATCGTCTTCAAGATGCGTGCTTCTTTATAGTTCTGAGCAAGAGCCATACCATATCCGAATTCTGCATTATCTTCGAACAGTGAGTTAGCCCAAGCAACACCTTCTCCATTCTTGTCGTTAACAAACGGAGTTGATGGAGTTGAAGAACAGTAGATCATCGAGCATCCTGTTGCATTTGCTACCAGCATGTCGCGACCGAATAACTGAGATACCAACTTATAGTATGGAGTCTCACCACAACCTGGGCAAGAACCAGAAACTTCAAAGTATGGCATCAAGAACTGAGAACCCTTCACTGTGTCTGTAGAGAAGTACTCGCTCTTATATTCCGTATGTTTGAACAGGTAATCTGCCAATGGTTCTTCATCCAGTTTTTCGTTGATGTCTACCATTTCCAGAGCCTTGTTACCTGCTTTACCTGGACATTCAACTGCACACAGACCGCATCCAACGCAGTTTGCAGGAGATACCTGAATACGATATTTCAAGTTTTCTACGCCTTTGCCCATCGCATTGATCGTAGCGAATTCCATTGGTGCATTTGCAATTTCTTCCTCTGTCAATAAGAACGGACGAATCGTTGCATGCGGACATACATAAGAACAGATACCGCACTGGATACAGTTTTCCGGATGCCAAGTAGGAACCTGAACAGCGATTGTACGTTTTTCTTCGAATGCTACATTGTTACGGATTGAACCATCCAACAAGTTGTATTTCGTAAATGCAGATACCGGCATGTCATAGCCTTCCAGACCGTTGATAACTGCGACATGATTGTCGAAGTATTCATCGCCTGTCAGCGTACGGCTAGCATCATAAGGCAATTCTGCCCAGCTAGGATCAACAACAATCTCTTCCATGCCATCTTTACCAGCATCAATTGCTTTGTAGTTGAGCTGTACGATTGCATCACCTTTTTTACCATAAGATTTCTTAGCAAATGCCTTCATCAATTCCAAAGAAGTTTCTAATGGCATGATCTGCTCATTCAATGCAAAGAATGCAGACTGCAGGATCGTATTAGTACGACGTCCCATACCGATTTCCTGAGCGATCTTCGTAGCGTTGATGATATATAATTTTGCATGTTTCTTCGCCAATTGTGCTTTCATGCGGTTTGGCATATGATGAACGATCTCTTCTTTAGAGAATGTCGTGTTCAACAAGAATGTACCGCCATCTTTCAGATTGCGTACCATATCATATTTGAACATATAAGCATCTAATGAACAAGAGATGAAGTCCGCATTGTTGATATAGTATGTAGAACGGATCGGTGAATTACCAAAACGCAAATGAGAACGCGTTACACCGCCGGCCTTCTTAGAGTCATATGCAAAGTATGCCTGTGCATATTGCTCCGTGTTATCACCGATGATCTTAACTGTTGATTTATTTGCAGAAACAGTTCCATCTGATCCAAGACCCCAGAACAGGCAAGATGTATAATCACCATTGATCTGGAAGCTTTCATCTGCTGGCAAAGACAGATGCGTCAGATCGTCTTCGATACCGATTGTAAAGCCATTGATCATCTTTTCTTCTTTCAAATGATCAAATACAGCTTTTACATGATATGGCTGTGTATCCTTTGAACCTAAACCATAGCGTCCACCGATAATTTCGATGTCTTTACGATCTTTCAATGCTGCAACTACATCTAAATACAGAGGTTCACCCATTGCACCGGATTCTTTTGTACGATCCAATACAGCGATCTTCTTCACTGTTGCAGGCATCACTTTAAACATATATTCTGGTGCAAACGGACGATACAAGTGAACCTTGATCATACCAACTTTTTCACCCTGTGCCATCAATGCATCGATCGTTTCATGTGCTGTTTCTGTAATAGAACCCATAGCGATGATGATACGTTCTGCATCAGGCGCACCATAATACGTAAATGGTGCATAATGACGACCTGTGATCTCAGAGATCTTTTCCATATAGTCTGCAACAATTGCAGGAACTTTTGCATAGTGTTCATTGCGTGCTTCCATGCCCTGGAAATAAATATCGTCGTTTTCTGCTCCACCACGTGTTACTGGATTCGTGTGTGGATTCAATGCACGTTTGCGGAATGCTTCCAAAGCATCCTGATCGATCAGGTCTTTGTACAGATCTGTATCGAAAACTTCTACTTTCTGAATCTCATGAGAAGTACGGAAACCGTCGAAGAAATGAATAAATGGAACGCTTGCTTTAATTGCAGCTAAATGTGCAACTCCGGCCAAATCCATCGCTTCCTGTACAGAGTGAGAAGCTAACATGCACACGCCTGTCTGACGGCATGCATAAATATCTTGATGATCACCAAAGATATTCAATGAACGAGATGCGATTGCACGAGCAGACACATGCAATACGCCTGGCAAGCACTCACCAACCATCTTATAGATATTTGGAATCATCAACAACAGACCCTGAGATGCAGTGAATGTCGTTGCCAAAGCGCCTGCCTGCAACGCACCGTGAACCGCTCCAGCAGCTCCACCTTCTGATTGCAGCTCAGCAACTTTTACAATGCTGCCAAAGATGTTCTTGCGCCCTTGACTAGCCCAAACATCGACAACCTCAGCCATCGGTGAGGAAGGAGTGATCGGGTAAATAGCGCTTAACTCGGTAAACGCATACGCATTATGCGCAGTGGCAGTATTACCATCCATTGACATAAATGTTTTTGCCATTTGTAATTTTCCTCCTTGCGTAAACTTTACTTATCCATTATAGAACGAAATGACGGTTTTTTAAAGGTTTTTTTTGTAAATTTCGGCAGGTGGTCCCCACGTCTTGCAATTTCTAGTTTTCCTTATTTAAAAAGTGAAAATCCCTTTAAAACTCTCCTGTCCACGGAAAGAAAAAAGCAGAGCTTTTTTTCACTCTGCTTATTCTCTTTACAGGATAAGACGGGTCGTCTCTCTTTTTAACAACGGTGATGAAAGGATCAAATCTACCTGTTTCATCGTCTTGCTGTAAATCGAAAGAATTGCATCTTTTCGCTCATCGCCACCATCAATTCGATAGAAACAATCGATCGAAGCTGTCAATGCATATTCTCCATAAGACACTCCCTGGACGATCGCCTTATAATCTTCTTTGCTGGACAAGCATATCTTTTGATCGCCAACATAGACCATAACATCTTCTGCCATGGATGGTCGTTGCAGATAACCACGCTCATCCCGCTGCCAGAGCTGCAGTTCGATCATTCCCTTCTCTTCTGCTCCGTTGTTTTTTGAAAAATCTGCAATATCCAATTCATCCTGGCTTGGTGTCAAAACGACCTCATGAGCATCATTTGCAAAGACTATCGTGCAATGTGATCGCTTGGATTGTCCATCGAGCTGGTAGAGATACGTTCCTTCCTTAGCAAACAGACTATAACGTCCTGGCTTGATCTTCTCCAATTGTTGGCAATAGTTGTTCTCTTCATTCAGCTGGACGCTATATTCCACCCCTGCTTTTTGCAAAATCACATCCACGGGTGATTGCAACGCCTTACCGACGATCTGTAAGGAAGCTGCTGCATTCACAAGTTCTTCATTGAAGGCAATCACTTGATGTTCATCCTCATGTACTTCAATGATTGCATGATGCCGCTTGCTGCCTCCATCGACACTGTAGGTCACTGCAGTAATCCCTTCTTCCTGCAACACATAACGACCGTTTGTCAAATGCTCTATTTTTGCCACATAGTTGTTTTGAGCATTTAACGTGATCTTCTGTTCAAAATTAGGTTTCTGAAGCACAAACGTATACGTTCCTTGCATCGGTTTCTCCTGGTTTATTCCGATTCTTTTTTCAATAGTGATACTGCCGTTTTGTACTTCTGTCTTGCTCACCAAAAGCTCTACGAAAGTTTCTTCTTTTGACAGATAGATCGTAGCGTCTGTCGTCGGTTCTCCACCTTCTACCTGATAGAGCACTTCATCTTGTCCATCCGCTTCAATCTGATACGTTCCTTCCTGCAGATGTTCGATCATGCCCAACCAATGCGTTCCTTCATTCAATAGAAGTTCCCATTGCTTCTTTGCATTCTTCACCTTCACCCACAGCATAAAATCTGCGGCAGGTTTTTCTTTTTGCTGTCCATTCCATTGCCATGCTTCTAAGATGAGTTTTCCTTCCAAAGCGTCTGTTTGATCACTGATCACTTTGATGTTATGCGCATCGCGATCAATTGTCACGATTGCCTGTGTGCTATGCTTCCCATCGACCATATAGGTGTAATCATCGGCATCTTCACTTCGCAATTCATAAGTTCCAGGCAAAAGGTTCTTAAAGCGGACTTTCCAACCATTTTCCTTATTGAGCAGAACTTGAAGTTTCTCTTGATCCCCCTGCAAAACCAATGCAAAGGAATACTCATCATATGGTGTTTTTAAGCAATCGCAATCGGTATCTTGACGATAGCCTTGAATATATAATGTGCCCACTTTGTCAAGCTTACGTTCAAAGATAAACTGTATCGTGCAGTCCTGCGTTATTTCAAGCGAGGCGATGGAATGTTTCTCCCCATCGATCAGCGTGTACGCATATACAGCATAAGGTGTACCATTGACAAAAATCTCATATGAACCCAAAGGCAATTCCCGTTGTATAGAGAACTGATTCGTTTGATCAAATACCAGCGTTTCAAAAAACTGAGTTCCTTGGATGCGTGCCGTTACCATCAGATCTTGAGGAACAGGAATCTTTTGTCCTTGTGCATCCTGCAAAGAGACTTGAAACGTCACGCAAGGCTGTGCAGTGTTTTCCTGCAACACAGCTTGTACTTTTATTTTTGAATCTCCAACATAGAAAGAGATCGTATTATAACTTTGTATCTCATTGACATAAAAACAGATCGTCTGATCGAGAGAACGTAGCGTATAACGTCCTTTTGGCAAGGAATCAATGACTGCCTCCCAATCATTTTGTGCAGACAGTTCAATCATTTGCTCTCCTGTTTCCTTTAGGAGCAGCAACCGCATTCGCTGATCCACACATTCATGGTGCACACGGTCTTTCAAACAACTTCCATTGATCCAAATACTGCCTTGCGCTTCTTTTAAGGAGATGATCTGCGCATCATAACAACCTTCCTGCATACAGAAACATCCTGCCTCTGCTTCGATACCGTTGATGAGAACCCGCATGCAAGGATCTTTTCGATCTTGGATGCACACATTGCCAAATGGAAGATCATACAATGTATGCGTATATCGATTAGCTTCTTGCAATAGAACTTCATAAACCCCATCTTCAGTCGTTACGCTCAAACAGCTATCGCCATGTTCAATCAGTTCATAAGCACCTTGCTCATTTTGTTGATAACGATGAATTGTCAAACAGTTTTCCCACGGTTCACGGATCAAAACGACATAAACATCTGCTTGCTGAAGTGTAAACTTTCCTCTCTCATACCTCACACCATTGATTTCAAATTGGATTCGTTCATTCTCCTCAACGATGATCTCATAAGTTCCCGGCGCAAGATCATCGATCACAAGATCTTCTCCATTTGCTTGCAGAGCATAAACCGAATGCACTTCTCCTCCGATCAAAGCAAACTGAACCTCGTCTCCATCACAAATACCACATTGATCTTGATAAGTGATAAAAACACACGCAGAAGAAGGCATGGCATTGATTACTTCTACACATTTATCACAAGCATCTAATTTAATATGGCCATCTTCTTGTTCTTCTCCATTCACACGGAAACAACATGGCTCTCCATACAATTCGCACAGCTCATACGTTCCTTTTGCCAAATCATCAAAGCAGACATGGAAACCGTTTTGCGCATGAAGCGTAAATGGAATCTCAAGTCCCATTCCTCTTAAAAGCATGTCAAAATGCTCATCGATCTTAGGCGTATGCAAGCATCCTTGATCATCTACCCATTTCTTCTCCACACTTAAAACTCCTGCGCTGCAGCGGTACTGATCCATCAATACGACTTCATGACGTTTGCCGTCGACCACAACCAAAGCTCCTGCGCGCAATTGTCCATCCACCTGGTAAAGAACGTGATAACCCATCGTATCTTTTTGAATAACGCGAACGCTGTCACCTTGAATGCCCGTTATGAGTGCTTGCCAGCGATTTCCTTCATACAAGAGCACTTCTTTGCAGAAGTTTTCTCCTTCAATCAAAGCAACTACTTCTAAGTTAGGATCTGGACATACGGGTTGATGATCACAATCCAACATGCATAAGGAGACTTGCAAGGTCGTCGCATGAGGAAGTGGATTGATGATCTTCACTTCCTGTATTTCTTTTTGAATCCAAACGATCGCTTGCGTACACTCTCTTCCATTTACCACATATCGCTCATCACCTGCGTAGAGCTCTTCGATCACATATTCGCCATAAGGCAGATCATCAACATAGACACACCATTGATTTTTTGCATGCAGCGTCAATTTTTCATGGATCCCCATTCCATTGATGCAGACGACAAATTGATCGTTGCAGGATGGATGCATCAACATGCAATGCTCATTTTCCATCCATTTTTCGATGCGGACGCTACCACAGTTTTCTTCTTGTAGATTCAAAATGCGAATTTCATGCAAACGATCATCATCAATGATCACCCGTGCTGTATTCGTCCAATCTCCTTGATCCACACTATATAAGACATGTTCTCCACCAACTTCACGAATATCATAACACCCTTTTGCTAACTGCTGCAAAAAGACACAGTAGTCATTTTCCTCTTTCAGCATCAAAATCTCTTGGTAGGCAAACGAATGCAAACGTATTGCAAAACAGCCTTCTTGCGGTTTGATCAAATTCCCCTGCGCATCTTCTTCATATTTGCATACTTGCAGCTTTCCATTGTTTTTCAATTCATTAACCAGCAGGATATCGACTCCCTCGCATGGATCGATTTCCACACAACCATCCAAGATCATTTCACCGTTTGTATATTGTATATATGATACATATCCTTGACACTCGATCTCTTCAATATGATAGGTTCCTGGACATAGATCGGCCAATTCCACACAGAAATGATTATCCTTTGTCAGATAAAACGAGTGTGTCATTCCGCAACCTTGAACGGCAACGATAAAACAGTCCTCTTCTTTTGGCATTTGAAGGCAACCGCCTTCTCCCTTGATCATCTTACGGATGCGGAAAGAAGGACGATGAAACAGTTCATCACTTTGATAGAGGATATCGATGTGACGACAATACGAACCGACTTCCACTACACCTTGTGAACAGGTTTGGCCATCGATCTCATAAAGGACCGTATAGCCAGATGCATCGTGCGCTTTCAACTGATAAATGCCTTCTTCCAGATCATAAAGCGTCATGCTAAAATCATTCATCTCATTGAGATTGATCGTCTGCAAATAATCATTTCCACTTAATTCAACCTGAAAATAACAATCTTTAGGTGTGGTCAATACACATTGTTCATCCATGACGAAAACTTGAAGACGCATCGATGCTTTTTCCTGGACTGCTTCGATGATCGTCATCGTATGAGCATTTTCCTGCAAAGTGAGCGTATCTTGGATCTCTTCATCATCGAAATAGAATTGCGCATTCGTTTCCGCTACAACTGTATAGACTCCTCTTGGCAAAAACATAACTGCCTCATATCCATTACAGGAATTCAATTCAATCCACTGGTGAACATTCGCAGAGATCAGTTCATATTGATATACCGCATCCCCTTTAGGCAGAGACTGACCTTGTGTCCCCTCTTGCATCACATGGATGTGAAGTTCACTGACATCACCATACATACGCATCTCAATTTCCTTCGTTGGCGTATTCTCGTCTAATTGAAAACGCAACTGATTCCCTTCACCGCTCTCCTGATCAAGCAGAAAGCGAATAGAACAATGCGCTTCCTCAATTGAACGACCATCAGCATCGATCAAAGAAAGCGTATACCAATCAAAGGGCAACTGTTCGATCTCCAATTGTGCACGTTCCCCTTGAAAATACAAAATTCGTTCGATGCTTCCATTATTTCCTTGTGAAATCCGAACTTTTATTTCTTTTCCGTCTTCTATGTGAAAACTATCATCTTTATAAACGGTCAGCCGAAATCCTGCACCCATCGATGAAGTACATGTTTGCAGCAATGCTGGCCCATGTATTTTGCGATTTCTCCTCATACAGATCCTCCTTGTCCCGGCATATTCGCCTATTGCACACTTCAGTATATGTATGGGCAATCGTTTTGATCGCCATTTTTTTCATTTTCTCACTGAGAAGACAAAAAAAGAAACCGTATAGTTTCCTATACGGCCTCTCATTTGACAACTAATTTTTTCCTAACAAACGGAACATGTTCTTTTTGTATACTTCTACACCTGGCTGGTTAAATGGATTGACATCCAGCAACAATACAGTCATCGCACAAGCACGGAAGAAGAAATAACACATATAACCAAAGCTTTCTGCTCCCATATCATCGATCGTCAAGATCAAGTTTGGAACGTTTCCAGTCTTGACATGCGCTTCTAATGTTCCTTGTGCAGCCATCTTATTTACCCAATCCACTGATTTGCCGCTTAGATAATTCATATGATCCAGATCTTCTTCATCGGATGGGAAAGTGATATCCAACGTTGGTCGTTCTACCGCTAAGATCGTCTCAAACAGCACTTTCTTACCTTCTTGAACGAACTGTCCTAATGAATGAAGATCGGTAGAGAATGTTGCGGAATCCGGTAAAATTCCTTTTCCTTCTTTTCCTTCGCTCTCACCAAACAACTGTTTCCACCATTCTGCGATCATGCCCATCTGCAATTCATAGCTAACCAGCATTTCAACATCGTAACCTTGATTTTGCAGGATGCGACGGCAAACGGCATAGGCATAAGCTGTATTCTTAGTTAAATCACTCGTTGAAAGATCAGCATAAGCTTTTTTCAATCCGGTCATAATTGCATCGATATCAATTCCAGCTACGGCAATCGGCAATAAACCTACCGGTGTGATAACCGAATAACGTCCTCCGATATCATCAGGAATAACAAATGTCTCATATCCTTCTTTGTCTGCAACTTCTTTCAAAACGCCGCGTGCTTTATCCGTTGTAGCAACGATGCGATCTTTAGCACCTTCCTGATACTTTTCTTCCATGAACTGTTTCAACAAACGGAACGCCAGCGAAGTTTCCGTCGTCGTTCCCGATTTAGAAATAACATTGACGCATACTTCTTTATCTTTGATATATTCCATCACCTGTGCGATGTAGGTGCTTGAAAAAGTGTTACCGATGAAGAGGATCTCCGGCTTTTTGTTTGCGTAAAGTCCATTGATCATTTCGATCGCTGCACATGCTCCCAAATAGGAACCGCCGATGCCACAAACAACGAATACATCACAGAGTTCACGCATCTTAGCAGCTGTCTCTTTTATACGAGCGAATTCTTCTTTATCATATGTGTTTGGCCATTCGACCCAACCGACGTAATCATTTCCTAAACACTCTTTGTTCATCAGCTGTTGATGCAAAGCATTGACTTTTTCCTGATAACTTGTTACGTCCTCATTTAAAAACGCATGTTTTGTTTCGAGCTTAACCATTACTATTCCTCCTGTTATACGCTTCTTCAATCCAATCGTCGAGTTTCTCTGCTAATGTGCGAAACCCGATCTGCTGTTCTGGATAGGGTGGATTTGGATGTCGATACCGAGGATAACGTTTCTTTGGAGTATGTACAGCTTTCAAAGAAAGGCGAAAGTGAATACCGTCTTCATCTACATCAAGAATCTTTACGCGCACGCGTTCATTCACATTGACAAAAGTATGCACATCTCGCACATAGCGCTCACTGATTTCAGAAATATGAATCAATCCATTATGCGTACTATCTAACGATACAAAGGCTCCATAAGGCATGATCCCTGTAACGACTCCTTCTACGACATCTCCAATCGAATAGCGCATCTGCTCACCTCGTGAGATATTATATCACATCTTTTTACGTTTTTGTGATATAATCCCATCTTTGACAGTCAAAAAAGCATAAAACTCAAGAATACCTTAT
>CBCTZR010000071.1:0-10150 GCA_965151435.1 uncultured Merdibacter sp.
AATTAAGGATGGTTACTTTTTTTGTACCACCTCCGTCATTTCATATTGTCTATCAAACCTTTCCATCACACCAATCTGTGATTTCACTTCATTTACTCTATACGCCTAGATGTGCAAATTTCCTAAATCAAAATGATTTCATTCCATCAAAAAAAGGATCAAGATATAAAAATTGATCCTTCACATTCCAACAACTCTTAATGCTCAAATTGATCGATACAATTTAGGAGATCTTCAAACTGATCGATCCGCGCATCATAATGATCCACATCACCGAATCCATAAGAAGCATAGATGAATGGAACCTCAGCTAATTGACAAGCCTCTTGATCTTTTCGCGTATCTCCGACATAAACCGCATGATGGATTTCATTTCTCTCCATGACTAAACGGATATTTTTTCCTTTCACCAATTGCGTACGGCCATACATCTCAAAATCAACAAAGTAGCGACCAATCGGATGAGCGGCAAACATCGCCTGCACATACCCATCATCCGCATTTGTAACGATCATCAGTGGATGTTCTTTCGCTAATTGTTCTAAGGTTTCCTCCACCTTTGGGTAGAGAGTTCCGCCATGCTTTGATAGATATTCATTTTCATACTCCATACATTGTTTTGTGAGACTCAAACGCTTATCACGATCGACAGTTGGAAACAACGCATCCGCAATCTCTTCAATTTCCAGACCGGTTATATTGATGATATCTTGATGTGTCAAATAATTTTCCCATCCATAATTTTGATATAAATATTCATTATAGGCAGCCGTTACCCCTTTTGTAGCGTCCCAAAGTGTTCCATCCATATCAAAAATCATACAAATTTTGTTTTTTTCCATAGCTTCTCCTTTAAAAAACAGTCCGTTGGACTGTTTTTTTATCTTATTTCAGTTCCAAGATCTTTACATCATAAGGCTCTTCTACATTTGCAATATGCACGACATCATTTACCTTATGATCCATCAATGCAACCGCCAATGGTGTAATATTGGAAAGACGACCATTCATCGGATCAGCTTCGATCGATCCGACGATCGTATACGTATCTTCCGTATTATCACTAAGATCCAAAATAGTTACTGTAGAACCCAAAGTGACTGATTTTGAAGAAACTGCTTCCTTATCACCTTCAATGATCACAGCATTGGAAATCATATTTTCCAGTTCACGAATACGTGCTTCAACCTGTGCCTGATGATCACGTGCCGCATCATAATCAGCATTTTCACTTAAGTCACCCTGTGCACGAGCTTCTTGCAATTCAATGATAACTTCTTGACGCACTACATGAATCAAGTTATCTTGTTCTTTCAATAATTCTTCCAGACCTTCTTTGGTCACAAAAAACTTCTGTTCATTCTCCTGAGCCATTATATCACTCCTATTCGCTCGGTATTATACCATGTTTTTAGACAATTTCAAATAAGAATTTGAAGTTAAAAGATCAGATCGAGTTCTTCCTGCAACTTCTGATGTTCTTCATAAGTTTCACTGTAATATACTTTTCCCGCTTCTCCATTCACGCCATTGATATCAGCGATAAAATAGTAATAATCACTTTCCTGTGGATGAAGTACAGCTTTGATCGCCTCTTCGCCTGGATTCACAATCGGACCAATCGGCAGCCCACTATGTAAGTATGTATTATAAGGAGAATCGATATCCGTGCTTGCTTCACAGGTACGCCAACTGTCTTCATCTGTGCGATCAAGATCATCGTAGAGTGCATAACATACTGTAACCGTTGATTGCAAAGGCATATCACTGTTTAAACGATTATAGAAGACACCCGCAATCAACTGCATATCTTCACTAGTAGCAGATTCATATTGAATGATACTTGCCAGCGTGATCAATTCCTGCAAAGTATAGTCACTGTTTTTTATATCTGTTTCATATTTTTGATAAATTTCGGTAAAATGATCCAAAAACGTTCGCGTAATTTCATCCGCTGTTGCCTCTTTATCGAAAGCATACGTTTCTGGGAATAAATACCCTTCTATTTTTACACGATACGCATCATTGTTAAGTGTATCTGCATCGAGAAAATCATAGTCCTTTGCTAAAGTTTCTATATAGGAAGAATCGTTCCAAAGCGACAGTAACTCTTCATCATCAATACCGAGCTGATCTTCGATCAATTTAGCATAATCCTTTGCCCATCGTCCTTCCGGAAAGGTGATGAACACCTGATCGCTCTTTGCTTGTGATGAATCATTGATAACACGCAAAATTTCATCTGTCGACATTTGATCGTTCAAAACGAAAATACCCGCTTTATTCTGTGTCAAATTAGATAATTTTGCATGTATTGAAGCAAATGTACTGCTTTTAATGAGTTCTTCTTCTTGTAGGCGTGTTAAAACGCTATCCATCGATTCTCCTTCATCAACAACGAAAACGACATCTTCTTGTTTCTGATTAACTGGAGAAAGCTCATTTAAATAAAAACCATAAAGCATTCCACAACATACGATCATGACGATTGCAACGATCAAAGCAATCTTTTTCTTTTTACTCAGATTCTTCATCATCCGCAAACGCTCCGATTACTTCTTCGATCATTGACCATTCAGCCTCGCTCTCGATCGGCAATAGATTTCCCTCATCATCATAAGCAGAGGCAAACACTTCTCCATCCTCTTGTAGAGGATCTTCGAAGACGACATACTTTCTTCGATATTCTTCATTTTCAAAAGTAAACAGGATGGTCATCTGTTTTTCATTACCATTTTCATCTACGACATATAAACTATTTGAATCCAGCATACATATCCTCCTAATTCGTAGAAAGGGGCCTATTTAGCCCCTGTTAGAATAATCCAAATAACTTTGAAGTATTTGAACTGCAGCCATCTGATCAATGACTTTTTTCCGTTTTTTTCGAGAGACATCACCCTCCAGCAAGATACGGTTCGCTGCGACGGTCGTCAATCGCTCATCCCATAATACGACTTTGATCCCCATTTCTTCAAAGCGTTTGGAAAAAGCAATCGAAATTTCTCCACGCTCTCCGACATCACCATTCATATGTTTAGGTAATCCCAAAACGATCGTATCCGCTTTTTCTTTTTCAATCACTGCTTTTGCCTGATGAAAAGCATCATCGTAATCATCACTCGCAAAACGTAGGGTTGTCAATGCACGAGCAATCATTCCCAATGGATCACTGATGCTGATTCCCAAAGTCTTACTGCCAAGGTCAAAACCGAGTATTCTATTCATTTTCCTCCAAATAAGCTCTTACGAGCTCTTCAATAATTTCATAGCGCTCTACACTTTGAATAATAGTACGAGCATTCTTATGGGAAGAAATATAAGCAGGATCATTTGAAATCAAATAACCAGCTAATTGATTCACTGAATTGTAGCCTCTTTCCTCTAACGCTTCCTGCACCAGACGAAGAACGTGTTTAATTGTATCACGTCTCAAATCTTCCGAACGAAACGACATTGTTTCTGTAATATCCTTCATACTATTACCTCCTATCCTGTATATAGAAATATTCTACCTTATTTTTGATCAAATGGAAAGAGTTTCAGTCAGCATATTTTCAACTGTAGCAAGTGCTTCCTCCAGTTTACCGATATCTTTTCCGCCAGCTTGTGCGAGGTCTGGCTTACCACCGCCATTTCCACCGCAGATGGTTGCCGCTTGTTTGACCAGATCTCCACAACGCACTCCATTCGCTACTGCACCTTTTCCGGCACCGGCTACGAATACGATCTTGTTGTCATTGACACATGCGAAGAAGACAACGCTGTCCTCTTTTTGACTTTTTATATTCGATGCAATATCCTTCAATGCTTTCGCATCCATCTGATCAAATCGTTCAATCAAGATTTTTCCTTTTCCAATTGGCTTCAACTGGTTAACCAAATCATTAGCCTTTAAAGCAAAGATCTGTTCATTTAACTGTGAGCAAGTCTTATTCGCAATGCTCAGTTCATTGACCAGCTGTACGACTTTTGGTTCAACATTAGAAATACCATTCATTTTTAATGCATGTGCGATATTGATCAATGTTTTCTGATTTGCGGCAAATTCCTGATATGCAGCAAAACCGGTTTTCGCTGTGATTCGTCGAACACCTGAGCCGATGCTTTCCTCTGAAATGATCTTACATAGACCGATTTGATTCGTATTGTCAACATGACAGCCACCGCAGAATTCGCAAGAAACATCTCCCATTGTGACCACACGAACGATATCACCGTATTTTTCATCAAATAAAGCGGTCGCATTGCGTTTTTTTGCTTCTTCGATCGGAAGCTCTTCTTTAAGCACTGCATAGCATCCGGTGATATATTGATTGACCAGTGCTTCAATTTCCATTAACTGCTCTTCACTGATCTTTTCAAAATGCGTAAAATCAAAACGAAGATATTCTGGACAGTTATAAGAACCAGCCTGTGCGATATGAGAACCGATCACTTTCTTCAAAGCACTTTGTAAAAGATGCGTACAGGAATGATTAGCTGTCGTCTGTGCACGTTTTGCCGTATCAACCGTTAAGGTCAAAGTATCACCTACATGCAGTGTTCCCTTTTTCATGATAATATGATGCAAAGGTTGTCCATGCGGGGCTTTATGCACTTCATTGATTTCCGCAGCAGTTGTTTCATTTTGAACCGTTCCACAATCGCCAATCTGACCACCGCTTTCTGCATAGAAGCAAGTCGTATCGAAGATCGCGCTACCTTCATCACACACTTCCTCCACCGATACACCATCTTTGAACAAAGCGATGACTTTTCCGCTACAAGTCAATTGCTCATAGCCGACAAATGTGCTCTTATCAGTAAAATTCATCAGATCGACTGCTTGCGAACTCATAGAATTAAGATCCCCGCGTGCTGCACGCGCACGTTCTTTTTGCAGACGCATCTCTTCATCAAATGCGGCATGATCTACTTGTAATCCATTTTCTTCAGCAATCTCTGCAGTTAATTCGTATGGAAAACCATAGGTATCGTATAAACGGAAGACCACTTTGCCACTCAATACACCATTTGTCGCCTTTTGCATTTCTTCATTCAGCAAGCGCTCTCCATTTGCTAAAGTCTTGTGGAATGTCTCTTCTTCAATGCGCACCAGATTTTCATTATAAGCTACTTTATCCTGTAAATATGGATAAAACTCTTTCATCTCATCCGCAACGACTTGTACCAATTGATACATAAATGGTTTATCGATTCCCAATTTGATACCATAACGGACAGCACGGCGCAAAACACGTCGTAAAACATAACCTCGACCATTATTTGAGAAGTTTGCCCCATCGCTCAGTGCAAATGTAACGGTACGAATATGATCGGCAATCACGCGATAAGCCATCTTATGTTCGCCTTCATATGGATATTTTGCAATCTTTTCTGTTGCATGAATGATTGGTAAAAACAAATCTGTATCAAAATTTGTTTCACCTCCCTGAATCAAAGAGACCAAACGTTCCAATCCCATACCGGTATCAATATTCTTCTGTGGAAGCTCTTTATATTCCTTGCGTGGAATCGCAGGATTACAATCAAACTGAGAGAAAACGACATTCCATACTTCGATATAACGATCGTTTTCCATCTCTTCAAAAAAGAGACGTTCCCCCAAACACTGCGGGTCATATTTTTCGCCACGATCATAGAAAATTTCTGAATCTGGACCGCCTGGGCCTTCACCGATCTCCCAAAAATTATCATCTGTACGAAGAATGTGTGAAGGGTCGACACCACACTCCTGAGTCCATACCCGATACGCTTCATCATCATCCGTATAGACAGAAATATACAATTTTTCTTTAGGGAATCCAATCCATTTTGGATCTGTCAAAAATTCCCATGCAAAATGAATTGCCTCTTTTTTAAAATAGTCGCCGATAGAAAAATTACCCAACATCTCAAAGAACGTATGATGACGTGCAGTTTTTCCTACATTTTCAATGTCATTCGTACGAATAGACTTTTGTGCATTTGCTATACGATTGCATTTTGGCTTTTCTGTGCCATCAAAATATTTTTTCAATGCCGCAACACCTGCATTGATCCATAACAGTGTCGGATCATTATGCGGCACTAGCGAAGCTCCTGGCTCAATCATATGGCCATGTTCCTCAAAATAATCAAGGAACATCTGACGAACTTGATTTCCTGTCAACTGTTTCATAAATGTCCTCCTTACAATAAAAAAACGTCCCTCATCCAGGAACGTAATCGATACGCGGTACCATCCTAGTTCATCTTTCGATGCCCTCTAAGTCGTTATCTCGCTGACTAGCGTCTGGCTCCAAAGTAGCTGTTCTCTCTATCGTTCAGAAAGCTTTCACCAACCGCTTTTTCTCTAGACTGTACTAACAGAGATACTTTTCTTTTTCATCACCATGTTATCGAACATTATTTATTTTATCACAAGGATGACAAAGAAGTAAATAGCTGCATCTTTTTTTTCAACAAAATAAAAAAAAAATAAAAAAGGAGCACTGCTTTAGTGCTCCATACAACTACACACCTTACGGTATGCGCGTTGTGCCTTGCGCGACATGCGCTTTTGATTTTTCTGCATCACATGAGCCATCTCTTCTAACTCTTCTTCATTCGTATAGCCGAGATAGGCGCCCATGAGCAGACCGATGCCTAATGCTACGATACATCTGTTCATTCAATCAACTCCTCACTGTTAGTATGGTGAAGAAGAAATAAATTATACCCTGATGATAAGATGAATACTGTCTCAAGCAATCACATACGTTCAAATGAGGCATCGAAAAAGCGTTGAAGCTGTTCGACCAAGGAAGTATAACGTCTTCCATGTTCTTTCTTTTCTAGCGCTTTTTCAAAGAGCTGACGATCCCCTATGATTATCAAACTGCTTTTCGCTCGAGTAATTGCGGTATACAGTAAACGTCGATTCAACATGAAACGATAATCGGATACCACCGGTAACAAAACGATCGGATATTCGTTTCCCTGCGATTTATGGATCGAAATACAATAAGCATGCGTTAGATAATAAAGCGTTTCATTTGCATACTCAACAATCTGATCATCAAATGCAACGACGATGACCACACCTTGCACACTTTCATCAATCTCGATGATTTCACCGATATCCCCATTATAGACAGCGTCTTCGCGCATATTACGCAACTGCATAACCTTATCGCCTTCACGAAACAACTTTCCCGCAACACTCCATTCTCTTTTAAAGGAATCTGCTGGATTTAATAAATCCTGAAGATCCTGATTAAACAGATCGATACCGACAGAGCCTTGATATTTTGGTGCGAGCACCTGGATATCCCTTGCTTCATATCCTCGATCCAATGCTGTTTTTACGATATCAATGATGGCTTTACGTAACTGTGTGGAAGAACAATCAATAAAAGAGACATCTCCTTCAAAAGAAAGTGAGCGCTCCTCACGAATCTGTGACGCTAGTGTTGCAATACCGCTGCCATCTGCTTGACGATAAATACGCTGCAAAGAATAGAGAGGAAAGAGTTCGGATCGTATGAGATCATACAGCACACAACCGCTAGATACGCTTGGCAGCTGATCATAATCTCCTATGATCAGTAATTTTGCATCAGCTGGAAGCCCTTTTAACACTTGAGCAAACAGACGGTTATCCACCATAGAAAACTCATCGATGATCAACACATCACAGCGTAACGGATCTTTTTCATCCACGAGAAATGTATTGGTTTCCAAATCCCACTTTAACAGGGAATGGATGGTAGATGCCGGATAATCACTTAATTCGCTCAAACGCTTGCTCGCTCTGCCGGTCGGTGCTGCCAAAAGTATTTCCGCATTCGGATATAATCGTTGATAAAGCGTTAATATACCGCGAATGGTCGTCGTCTTACCTGTTCCTGGTCCTCCATTCAAGATCATAAATGAATGTGCAAAAAATCCGATCATCGCTTCAATTTGAAGAGGATCATACTTAATGTGAAACTCCTCTTCCATCATCTGGATCGTGTGCATCAAAAGCTCTTCATCCGGTGCTTCATGTTCTTCACAAAGCGCTTTTAACTTTCGTGCAATCGTTATCTCTGCCATGTATTCTTTAATTTCATATAGTTTTTCATTCCATTCCACCACATAGCTTTCCTTGCATAATCGTTCGAGAACAGATTCTGGGTCCATCTGATCCGCAAAACGCTGTTGTGCTGTATCCAGGAAGCTCTGTTTTGGAAGATACGTTGAACCGCTCTGAAAGCACAGCTGTTTCAGCAATTGCAATAAGATTGCTTCTTGATGTCGATTTTGCGAATGGTTCAAAGCATAAGCTTTTGCAAAACGTTCACAGCTGCGCAATGGAAATCCTTCCATTTCAAAATAGGGACGATACGGATCTTCTTTGAGAACCGACAAAAAATCATCACCATAAATTTCCTCTAGATGTGCAATCTGCCTGCTGTTAAAGCCGATAGCACTGAGTTGTACATAACCATCATCTAGCAGTGATGACGTGCGAAGCCCTTGTAAGATCACTTGCTTTTTTTTCTCGTTGATTCCTTCTACTTCATTTAATATCTCATTATCGTTACGTATTTTATCAATCAGATTCTCACCTAATGTAGTCACTAAACGCTGTGCACTCGCTTTTCCTATTCCCGGAAAATGAGAACTGCTAAAAAAACGAATGAGCAAATCTGTGTCATTTGATAAAACGCGTTCACAAAGCTGAATCTGTAGCTGAAGCCCATACTACGCATGAAGTACAATGAATCCTTGCAAACGAAAGCATACTTCGAGTTCTAGCTGTTTTAAATAGCCGACACCGATCAACATCGCATGAGAATCATCGATACGTTCAAAACGAGCGACAACATAATGGTTGTGCGGATTTTCAAATAAGATATATTTACAGACCGCTGTCACTTCAACCAATTGATCATTCATCATCATAACGTTCTCTGTTTGTTTTTCGAAGAGAGATCCTGCGCAGTCTTTAATATCTTTTCATTCATATCTTCTCCCCCAATGAAAACATGTTCGATCACGCCACCACCAAGACACTCTTCCCCTTGATAAAATACAGCCTCTTGACCACATGTGACAGAAGAAACTTTTTGCGGATAACGCACATAAGCTGTCGTTTCATCCATAAAGCGAATGATGACTGGATGATCTTTTTGACGATAACGGAATTTCGCCGTACAGTGATACTCCTCTTGCACTTTTTCCAAAGGAAACCAATTAATGTCACGAACTAGACAACTGTCCGTCAACAACCACTCATTTTCATTCTTATTACATACATACAAAATATTGTTGACCACATCTTTACCAATCACAAACCAAGGCCCCATATTACCGCCAATGCCAAGGCCCTTTCGCTGCCCAATCGTATAGTAGAGAACTCCAACGTGTTTACCAACACAAGAACCAGTGTGAATATCGATGATCTCCCCTTCTTTGCTCGGTAGATAATTCTGCAAAAATTGACGAAAATTACGTTCGCCGATGAAACAGATTCCCGTAGAATCTTTCTTTGTGGAAACAGAATCAAGATGAAGGGCTGTTGCGATCTCCCTCACTTCGCTCTTTTCCAAATCTCCTATTGGAAACAACGTATGCGACAATGCTTCTTTCGGCATTTGACACAAAAAGTATGTCTGATCTTTATTGCTATCTTTTCCACGCAATAAACGTGCATATCCTTTATCTGTATCGACCTGTGCATAATGTCCGGTCGCAACGGTATCAAATCCCATTGCTTTTGCATATTCAAAAAAAGCTTTAAATTTTATATGTTTATTACACAGAATGTCTGGATTAGGAGTACGTCCTCGTTGATATTCTTTTAAAAATACAGAGAAGACATCATCCCAGTATTCTTTTACAAAATCAACACGCAGTAATGGCAATTCGAGCGCTCGAGCCACTTTCATCGCATCTGCATAATCCTGTTCCTGCGGACACACATCATCTTGAATTGTCGGATTCCCTAAGATATCATTGTTCGCAAAGGCATCCCAATTCCGCATAAAAGCACATGTCACATCATATCCCTTTTCTTTTAAACGATAAGCAGCGACTGCAGAGTCGACCCCGCCAGATAATCCTAATAAGACTTTCATCTTCAGCAACCCTCCTTTTGTTACCTCATTATACATGAAAAGCAGAAAAAAAGCGATCAAGT
>CBCTZR010000072.1:0-10062 GCA_965151435.1 uncultured Merdibacter sp.
ATTCCCGTATACAATTGATAGTATTGACCCCGCTGTACGATCAATTCCTCGTGATTGCCTCGTTCAATGATACATCCATGCTCCAACACCATGATCGCGTCTGCATTGCGAACGGTAGACAGACGATGGGCGATCACAAAGACGGTCCGTCCTTCCATCAGTGAATCCATTCCCTTTTCGATCATGCGTTCTGTTCTGGTATCGATACTGCTGGTCGCCTCATCTAAGATGAGCACTGGTGGATCCGCAATAGCCGCCCTGGCAATAGCTAACAGCTGGCGTTGCCCCTGCGAAAGATTTGCGCCGTCGCCTCGTACCATCGTGTCATAGCCATTTGGTAACCGGCGAATGAAAGAATCCGCATTTGAAAGCTTCGCTGCTTGAATGACCTCCTCCATCGTCGCATCCAGTTTTCCATAGCGAATATTGTCTGCAATCGTTCCCGTGAATAAATGCGTATCTTGTAAAACGATCGACAATGAACGACGTAAGTCGTCTTTGGCAATCAAGCGCACATCGATCCCGTCATACGTAATGCTTCCTTCATTTACGTCATAGAAGCGATTGATCAGATTTGTAATGGTCGTTTTCCCTGCACCGGTCGCTCCGACGAATGCGATTTTCTGACCTGGTTTCGCATAGAGAGAAATATCTTGCAATATGGTTTTTGATGCATCATAACCAAAACGCACATGGTCAAATCGAACATCTCCTGCCAATGGTACCAATTCCACGCTGCCATCGCTGCGGGGATGACGCCATGCCCAACGCGCACTGTGATAAGCGCATTCTTCCAAGCTGCCATCTTCCTTTTCGATCACATTGGTCAATGTCACTTTTCCTTCATCGATTTCCGGTTCTTCCTCCATCAAAGTAAAGATGCGTTCTGCCCCAGATAATGCGACCAAGATCAGATTCGACTGCTGTGTGAACTGGTTGATCGGCATCGCTGTCTGACGCACAAATACCAGATAACTCGCTAATGATCCGACATCCGTCCATCCTTTGATGGCCATGATGCCGCCTAATACTGCAACGATCGCATAATTAATATAAGAAAGGGATACGACCATCGGCACCATTGTCGATGCATAAGACATTGCACTGGTAGCCGATTTTTGTAATGCCTGATTGCGTTTTCGAAATTCTTCCATATTTGCTTCTTCGTGATTAAACACCTTGACGACCTTCTGTCCATGAATCATCTCTTCGATAAAACCGTTGAGTCGTCCAAGATTGTTCTGCTGATAACCAAAGTAATAACGACTGCGTTTTCCACTGAACTGGATATATGCAAACATGATGATATAACATACGAGCACGATCAGCGACAATTGCCAATTTAATATAAAAATCAACGTCAGCGTTCCCACGATTTGAATAAAGCTTTGAATGAGCATCGCAAAACTATTGTTCAACGCATCGGCAATCGTATCTACGTCATTGGTAAAATGACTCATCGTATCTCCGTTGGAATTTGTATCAAAATAACGCAAAGGCAACATCATCATTCGATGAAAGAGATCTTCACGGATTTCTTTGATGATCTTTTGGGCAACGATGACCATGAGCTGCGTATAACCAAACGAAGAAAGGACGCCGGCTCCATAAATACAAGCCGTAAAGAGAACAGCAAAGATCAAACCATGCACATCCCGTGGAACGATGTAATTGTTAACGATCGGTTTTAACATATAGGTGCCAAACAGATTCGCTAATGCGCTCACTGCTACTAATATCGCGACGATCAACAAAAGAAAGCGGTGATTTCCCATATAATGCAACAGATTACGCAGTGTTTTCCAAAAATCATTTGGGCGTTTGTTACTGATCGGTCTTGCCATCCTCACTCACTCCTTTCTGTTGAGATTCATAGATTTCCTGATAGATCGGATTTGTCCGCAACAATTCCTCATGCGTTCCGATTGCATGAAGATGTCCATCATCCAGAATGATGATCTGATCTGCATGCATCACGGAAGAGATACGCTGCGCGATGATGATCTTTGTCGTATCCTTGAGCTTTGCCAATCCTTCCCGGATGCTGGCATCCGTCGCGCTGTCTACTGCACTGGTCGAATCATCAAAGATCAAGATCTTCGGTTTTTTCAATATTGCCCGTGCAATACAAAGACGTTGTTTTTGTCCGCCGGAAACGTTGACGCCCCCTTCTTCCAAATACGTATCATATTTCTTTTCAAAACGTTCAACAAATTCATCTGCACAGGCGATCTGACAAGCTTCTCGTATCTCTTCTTCGCTTGCGTGGGGATTTCCCCATCGCAGATTTTCTTTGATCGTACCGGAAAACAAAACATTTTTCTGTAAAACGATACCGATCTGATCACGCAGATGTGCTAAAGAATACCTTTTGACGTCATGCCCACCGATTTTCAAGGAACCTTCGCTGATATCATATAAGCGAGGTATCAGGCTCACAAGTGTACTTTTTGCACTGCCGGTACCACCGATAATGCCTACGGTCTCTCCTTCTTTGATCGTCAAGGTAATATCTGTTAAAACGTTTTCCTTCGCCTCTTTGCGATATTTAAAACTGACATGTGAAAACTCGATCGAGCCATGTTCCAAGCGAAGGGTGTCTTCTCCATCGACAATATCCGAACGCTCTTCCAGTACTTCACAGATTCGCTGTGCGCTCGCTAATGAGCGCGTCAGCAGCAAAAAGACATTAGATATCATCATCAGTGAATTCATGATCTGCAAAACGTAACTCAAAAAGCCAGTCAGCTCACCCACCTGCATGCCGCCGATGAAGATCAGCTGTCCGCCAAACCACAAGATCGCAATGATCGAAGCATACATCGTAAACTGAAACGCCGGTAAATTTAAAACAGCATAGTGAAACGTATGTGTACCCACTTCCATCAATTCCTGATTGACTTCTCCAAATTTTTCTTCTTCATATTCGCCGCGGACAAATGCTTTCACCGCACGAATGGCAGTCAGCGTTTCCGATACGATCGAGTTGACATGATCAATGGCCACTTGTAAGCTACGATACATCGGTGCGATCTTTTTTACGATCGAAAACAAGATGATCGCCAGGACCGGTCCGCTGATCAAAAAGACGATGGCCAGCTTCGCATTGATCCAAAACGACATCACAATTCCAAGAGTCAGCATGACCGGTCCACGCACACATGGACGCAAACCGGCATTGATCACATTTTGCATGACCGTCACATCACTGGTCAAACGCGTGACAAGTGAAGAGGAGTCAAAATGATCCAGATTAGCAAAGGAGTATGTCTGAATGCGTTCAAATTCTCTTTCCCGCAAAACGGCACCAAAGCCATTGGCCGCAATCGCCGCATATTTGGCATATAACAAACCCGTAATTAAAGAAAACAGTGCACAGCCAGACATCTGTACGCCTTTCCATAAGATGTAATTCATATCCTGTGTCACGATTCCTACGTCGATGATATCCGCCATGATCAGCGGAATGAACAATTCGAAGCTCGTTTCGATGACGACAAACAAGACAGCAAGCGTAAACGAGACGCGATAAGGATACATGCTCGAAAAAACCGTTTTTAAATTATTCATCCCATGTTCCCCCGTTCCCATCGTTTAAGTTTTCATACGCACGATTCAGATAGTTAAAAAACGCCTCGCGTTCCTCTTCTTCAAATCCTCGTAACATCTTTTCCTCAACTTTTTTACAGCAGGCAATCCAAGACTGCAGCGCTTGTCTGCCCTGAGCAGTGATCTGCAAACACATCGCCCTGCGATCGTCCTTCGGCGAGGTCTTTGTCAAAAACCCTTCCTCTAACATCTTATCGATGATGCGCGAAGTAGTTGCCGGCTTGATATCACAAAATGACGCAACATCCTTTAAACGGCAATTCTCATGGTCGCGTACATACAATAAGATCTTAGGTTGACCGCTGCTGATACCAATTTCCTGCATCGTCGGACGAATCGTATTTCGATAAGACTGATGAACGCGAAAGATCATCATATGAAACGCTTTTTTCATCCTCTTCCCTCCATTAATTAGCTATCTAATAATTTGCAAGCTAAATATATGTCGAAACATACGGTTTGTCAAGAAAAAAAGACATGTTCCTGTGAAACGAACCTCTTAGCTTGGATTTTCAAACTAAGAGGTTTGCTTCGGTTGACACATGCCTTATTTATCAAAATGATGAAATGGGATAGAAGGATGACCGTGATCTAACAAACACGCCAATGCATTCAACACCAAGATGAAGACGTAGGCGCCAAACAACAGGATCGCAATAGCGAGCAGTTTTTCCAGCAATAGCGAAACCATATAGTTCGTGCCATAAAAATAGATGCTGTCCGAAAACATGAAATCTCCAAATGCTATGATGATGCCTAAAACAGCGATGACGGCAAAAAACCAGAAGATGATCTTTCCACAAAGGCGCAAGAGCGCTGCCAAGCGTTTCCAGCTTTGCGGAACCTCACACTGTGCCAAAGGCGGTTCCTTCTCTTTTTCATTTTCTGACACCGTTTGCTTTTTGAAGGATTCAACGGTTTCGCTTTGTAATTGTTCTTTTTGTCCAGACGAGATCGGCTCTTTTTGTTTTTCCTCAAAATATGCCTGAATCATCCAAGCATGAATGCCTGGATGTTCTTTCATCAGCGCTTCACCATACGCTTCATACGTCCATGCCGGATCATAGGGATGCTCCTTGACAAATGCTTCGATCAGTGGTTTTGCCAGCGCACGCTGACGTTGTGCCAAGTAGGTAAAATCCAAGGCATCTTTGATCTCTTGCGGTGACAGTGACAACTGTTCGCTCATCACCTGCAAAAAACGTTCAACGCTTTGATAGATCGGCTCATCAGCCGACAAGACGATTCGATCGTTAACTTCTTTTAAAAATTCCTTATCTTCCATACGTTCTCCTTTATTACATTACGGGTGAAATGATATTGAGGAACGCGCGGAAGAAGCGACGGATGATCGAAATATCCTGGCATTCTTCCAAAGTCACTTGATGTGATCGCGCAAACGTCTCCTCAAAATCACGCCGGATGTCTTTTAGACAAGCGGTCTGATACATCCAAATTCCGCATTCATAATGCAGATAATACGAGCGATAATCCATATTTACAGTACCGACGACTGCACTTTCGTCATCTGCTAACATCACTTTGCCATGAACAAAGCCTGGTGTGTATTCATAGATCTTCACCCCGCTTTGGATGAGTCTTTCATAATTGCTTCGTGTGACCTCAAAGACGATCTTCTTATCAGGGATATGGGGAACCAGCAGTCGCACATCCACTCCATTTTTGGCAGCCAAAGTCAATGCCATCCGTGTCTCCTGATCAATGACCAGATAAGGGGTGCTCGCATAAAGAAAATGATTTGCGTTATTGATCAGATTGATATGCGTCTGTTGTCCGACATAATCATCATCCGTAGGGCTGTCACAAAAAGGAATGACATAGCCGCTTTGCGGATAGCGGTGTGCCTTAAAGACAAACTGCAGCGGATCGCTTTTCTGTTCTTCATCAAAATTCCAAAATTGTAGAAATAAGACGGTAAATGTTTGTACAGCTGCCCCTTTGACCATGACCGCCATATCTTTCCAATGACCAAAACGCTCATAGCGATTGATGTATTCATCTGCCAAATTGACACCACCCGTAAAAGCGACATCCCCGTCGATGACAACGATCTTTCGATGATCGCGGTTGTTCATCTGCAATGCCAGATGAGGTTCGATCGGATTAAATGTCTTCGTCTTGATCCCATAACGCCGCAGTGTTTCATAATAATGAGGAGGAAGGGTCGTGATACAGCCAAAGTCATCATAGATCAAGCGAACATCGACACCTTCTTTCACTTTGTCCTTCAAGATATCCAGCACACTGTTCCACATGATTCCTTCCGCAATGATGAAATACTCCAGAAAAATGAATGATTTTGCTTTTCGCAGTTCGGCCAACAACGCGTCAAACATATGTTCTCCTAATGGGAAATAAGTGACCTCACAGTTGGTGTACACTGGAAAATATCCGCTGTGCCAACAATAATTGGCCTGCTTGTACGCTTGTGGATCGCTTTGAGCCAGGGTTTCGATCATCGCTTGATTCTGTTTCATCACCTGAGAAAACTCCTCTAAGGAACGCTGGTCGCGAATCCGCAACTCTTTTGGTACCTTGCGTCCTCCAAATAAAACATAGAACAAACCGCCCATGACTGGTACGCTCATGATCAATAAGACCCATAAGATCTTGAAACTAGGGTTATCTTCACGATTGACGATATAGACACTCGCAATAAAGCTCAAAATCAAAGACAAGATGTAAAACCAGTAAAACTGATAACTCAACAAGACGATTACAACGATCAATACGATCAGCTGTGTAAGGATCAAAATGCCGACGAAAAAAGGTTTGCTTTTAAAAAAGCTCAACACTCGTTTTAAGTTCATGACATTCCTCCTTTCCAGCTATGACAAAACGCTATTTGCGTGGGATTGCTTGTTTTAACAGATCGATCACTCTTTCGATCGTTGCTGTTTCATATGAACGATCTTTTGAAAGCTGCGTATTTCTTACGAGCAGCGAACCTTTTTCATCAATTTCTCCCGCTGCGATCATAATTCCTTTTTCAAAATACTGCATTGCCGTCTGTAAGCTTTTATCGCCATTCATGTCAGACAGTTGAATCGATTCATTCTTTTTGCCGGCATGTAAGGTAGAAGCCAAGCGTTTGCCATGTGTACGATAACCAATTCCGATCGTATCGCCCACACCGATGCAGTTCAGCCATATGATATCGGGATTCTTCTTCTTTTCTGAAAAGTACGAGGAAAGCAGTTTTGCCCCCAGATTGCTTTGATCACTGCGATCGACCAGCACAAAGCCGATCCGACGCTTTTGATCATTGGTCAATGTTTTCATGAAGCGAACCGCTGCGATGAGAGCAGCAGAATTCCGATTTGCATTGTGATGATTCGCCATACCGTGAAACAGCATCCACATCAGAAATACGGTAGCGATTGCGACAGCTAAATTCGCAAACACCTGTAAAGTCAGATCTTTCATATTGGGCGAAATAAATACAATAAATAATAAGATGAGCCCATACAGAGCAAGAGCTGGAACATAAGTAGCCAACATATTCTTGTTCAAGGAACGATTGCCATCCAAAGGGAAATAATCCGATCGATACCAGAACAAACGCTGTGGCGTATCATACGGTATCGCAATATACAGTTTGGCAGTTTTTTCGTACGCATAGACGCGATTACGCGTAAAGCCGCGAAAACTGCGTTTTTCCATCGTTGCGGGCGTATAGCCTTCTTCTTCAAAGATCGAGTCGACCTTCTGTAAAAAACGCTTTTTCCCTCTGTTGGAAAAACGCGTCGGGCACTCTTTCAGCGTTAGGGTTTCAATATCCATCGTTTGTACACCTCTCTATATTCTTAACGTTCATTATACACGAAAAGAGGAAAAAAAGCGAATGCGAGCAAGCGCATGCGTGTTTCACATAAAATGAATTGGAAACATTTACAGAATATATTGAAACTCATTTACAAAGAGTGTAAAATCATTTCATACGATATCAAGGAGGAAGAAAGATGAATATAGATACAAAATGTATGCATGCAGGATATGACCCGCAGAATGGGGAACCAAGACAGATCCCAATCTATCAAAGCACCACGTTCAAATATGACAGCAGCGAAGATATGGGAAAACTCTTTGATCTTGAAAAATCCGGTTATTTTTATACGCGTTTACAGAACCCGACCAATGACACGGTCGCTGCCCGTATCGCTGCGATGGAAGGCGGTGTGGCCGGTATGCTTACGTCTTCTGGTCAAGCCGCAAATTTCTTTGCAGTTTTCAACATCTGCGAAAGCGGTGATCATTTCATCGCTTCCAGCGCCATTTATGGAGGAACTTATAATCTCTTCGGCGTCACGATGAAGAAGATGGGCATCGAATGCACTTTTGTCGATCCAGACATCAGCGAGGAAGATCTTCATAAATGCTTTAAAGAAAATACAAAATGCTTATTCGGAGAAACCATTACCAACCCAACGGTCGGCATCTTCGATATTGAAACCTATGCGCGTGTCGCTCATGCACACGGTGTTCCATTGATCGTAGATAATACATTTGCCACGCCGATCAACTGCCGTCCGATCGAATGGGGCTGTGACATCGTGACACACTCTACGACGAAATATATGGATGGACATGGCGTTTCTGTCGGTGGTGTTATCGTCGACAGCGGTAATTTCGATTGGAGTGCCCATGCGGATAAATTCCCTGGTTTAACGACACCTGATGAATCCTATCATGGAATTACCTATACAGAAAAATTTGGAAAGCTCGCTTACATCACAAAAGCAACCAGTCAGCTCATGCGTGATCTAGGATCGATCCAGTCGCCACAAAACGCTTTCTACCTGAATCTAGGATTGGAGTCTCTCGCAGTGAGGATGAAACGTCACTGTGAAAACGCATTGGCTGTCGCCAAATTTTTAGAAAGCCGTGATGAGATTGCTTGGGTTCATTATGCAGGTCTAGAAAGTGATCCATATCATGCGTTAGCACAGAAGTATTGCCCGAATGGAACTTGCGGCGTTTTGGCCTTTGCATTAAAAGGTAGTCGTGAAAAAGCAGAAAAATTCATGGACTCATTAAAGCTGGCGATTATCGCAACCCATGTGGCAGATGCTCGTACCTGCCTATTGCATCCAGCCAGCCATACCCATCGTCAGCTCAGTGACGAACAGCTCAAAGAAGCGGGAATCGATAAGGATCTGATTCGTTTCTCCGTTGGTCTTGAAGATGCAACGGATATCATCGAAGACATCAAACAAGCATTAGCTGCCAGCGAGGAATAACGATGCCGATCAACATCCCCAAAGATCTTCCGGCAAAAGAAATATTAGAAAGCGAAAAGATCTTTGCGATTGACGATTCCGACGCATCGAAACAAGATATACGTCCTTTAAAGATCGTCATTTTGAATTTGATGCCAAAAAAGATCGAGACGGAAACACAGATCCTGCGTCTCATCAGCAAATCCCCCTTACAGGTGGATATCGATTTTATGATGGTGAAAAATCATGACTCGAAAAATACGAGTCATGATCACCTCGTCAAGTTCTATGATTTCTTCGATCATCTCAAAAACAATTACTACGATGGGATGATCATTACCGGTGCCCCGGTCGAACATCTTGCATTTGAAGAAGTCGATTACTGGAAAGAGCTGAAAGAGATCATGGAATGGTCCAAGACGCATGTCTTCTCAACCGTTCACATCTGCTGGGGAGCACAGGCTGGTCTGTATTATCACTATCACATCGAAAAAGAACTGCTTCCGGAAAAAGTCTTTGGTATCTTTCCGGAAAAACTGGTCGATGAATATGATTTCTTAACGAATGGGTTTGACGAGATCCACTATACGCCGCATTCACGTCATACTGCGATCGATACACAAGCACTGCGCAAGGTGAAACAGCTATCGATCTTATCTGAAAATGACGAGATCGGTCCAAACATCATCGTGACAAAAGATTATCGGCAAATCTTTGTGATCGGTCATTTTGAATACAGCAAGGATACGTTAGCTCAGGAATATTGGCGTGATGTGCACTTGGGAAAACCGATTCATATTCCCTATAATTATTTTCCAGAGGATGATCCGCAAAAAGAACCTCTGTTAAAATGGCGTTCACATGCGAATCTGCTTTATCGCAACTGGTTAAACTACGTTTATCAAGTTACGCCTTACGATATCGAAAAAATTGCAGAGATCAAAGAGCCGATCGGTACTGGACAAAAAGAGGAACACGGCTATTCCCGTGCGTTCCGCAAATAAGATCACTCAAAGAAAAGAGATGCTTCCAACACATCTGATCAGGAAGCATCTCTTTTTTATCCGCATTAGTTCTATTATTTACCATCCTAACAGCGCTCATATGGAAAAAGCTATGAGGATACAGGAAGAGACCTTCAAACAGAAGGTCTTTTTGAATAGAAAAAAAGCGATCAAGTGATCGCTGAAAGAGACCGGCAACGTGCTATCTT
>CBCTZR010000073.1:0-9872 GCA_965151435.1 uncultured Merdibacter sp.
GCTTGATTCGCTGATGGAATCGCGCAGGGATTCACTTGCGTAAACACGATAGTTATCTTTTACAAAAAGCGCTTCTTCTTTTGGGAGCTCATCACAGCTTTCATCCAGGACCCACACAGCTTGAACGAAGATACCTTGTTCCTCTAGTCGTTTGATCAATTCGACTCCTTCTTCATAACGCATTGTGAATAATGCGGTCGATAATCCATCTGCAATTGTTGAGTTATCAGCGATTACTGTGACTGAACGAAAGTAATGAGAAGGGTAAAGGGTGAGCGGATCGATAATGTGGGAGTAAAGCGTTCCATCCACTTCATAATACCGTTGATAATCACCGCTGGTCACGACAGCGTGGCTGCCTTGTAAAGAAAGAACAGCGATGTTGTTGCTTTCGATTGCGTTGATGTCTGGGGCTTGAATACCGACGAGCCAAGGTTCTTGTTTACTTTTGTCACCGATTAGCATCACGTTTCCACCTGCGTTTAAGATTGCGCTGGATACGCCCATCGCATTAAGCTCTTCAGAGACTTTTTCAACGGCATATCCTTTAGCGATACCTCCTAGATCAATGGAAACATTTTGATCTTTGATGAACACGGTAGATGCATCTTCATCGATTTCTACTGCATCCCAGCATTCAGGATTATAAGCATTTTCAAGTTCTTCGAAAGAGGGGATAGAGCCATCTTTCCCTTCATTATTTTGTTTAATACTTTCTTCTCGATATGTATGCCAAACCTGAAGTAAGCTTCCTTGTGTCACATCAAAATGTTTGCTATATGAGTATATGGTTTTTGCTTGTATCAAACAATCGATCAGCTCTTTATCCACTTGTACGGCATTTTTTCCTGCTGCGTCGTTAATCGTTTTCAGATTTGTCAGATCATCATAAGTATGGTAATAATCAAAGAGCTGATTGTAGTAAAGAAAGCGTTCTTGAATATAATCCAGATGATCTTGAAAATGCGCTTGATCATTTGTCTCGCTATAGGTGACAAACGTGTCAAAGCCGACATCGGTCAACGTTTCATTGTATTGCCGGATCGTCGTCTGGGATTGTGAACGTTGCTGTAAAGCTACGTAAATGCTGATGATCAGCAAAAGAAAACAAAGAGAAAGCAATAACCAGGGTCGTACTTGATTTGGTTTACTTTTGTCCATAATATCACCGATTTCATATTATAACAAACTTTTTGTACAACGGTTACATTCGTGACCAAAAAAGTCAATTTTCTCTTTTTATTTCAGACGGTAGTGTTATAATTAAAAATGATTTGGTATGTAAAAAGAAAGGAATGGTGAATACAATGTCATTGTTATTGGGGCCGATGCGTCAGCATATCCCCGGTTTCAAGGAATTGTCCGAACATAAGGACATCATTGAAGTGAAGCCTGGAAAAAACATATTGATTCCTCTGTTTGCCAATCATTCACAGAATTTTGAAGTATTGGTGAAGGAAGGAGATTTCGTATCAGTCGGTACGAAATTAGCGATCTGTAATGAGCGCATGACTGTTCCGATTTATTCAAGCGTATCTGGAGTGGTCAAAGAGATCAAAAAGGTGATGCATTCATCTTTAAAACCTGTTGCTCATATCGTAATTGAGCCAGATGGTAAACAGGAAACGATTTCTGCGTTCGCACCGATGGATTATGAAAAAGCCTCGAAAGAGGAGCTTGTGACCTTTATGATGAACGCTGGAATCGTCGGATGCGGTGGTGCTTGTTTCCCTACCTATATGAAATATAGAAACGTAAAAGGTATTGAGAAACTGATCATCAATGCTGTCGAATGTGAACCATTTATCACAGCGGATTATAAAATGATCGAAAGCAATGCCGAAGAGATGTTGTTGGGCATTCGAGCGATGAAGAAGATGGCAGATGCTAAGGAAGCATTGATTGCTATTAAAACATCGCATCCAGAGTTGATTGCGATTGTCCAAAAAGCTTGTGAAAATGATGCAGACATTCATGTTGCTCCAGTTCCAGATGTTTATCCGATGGGATGGGAACGTGTATTAGTGCGCGAATTGATGCATAAAGAATATGAAAAATTGCCGGCAGAGGTCGGAGCTGTTGTCAACAATGCGACTACAGCTATCGCTTTTGCGCGGGCACTTACAAAAGGTATGCCGATCGTCGATAAAGTTGTCACTGTATCCGGTGATGGTGTAAAGGAACCAGTTAACGTTCATGTTGCAATCGGAACGCCTGTACATGAGATCATCGCTGCCTGTGGTGGTTATACGGCAGATCAGGTTCATTTGATCGCCGGTGGTCCAATGATGGGAAAGACGATTGTTAACGATCAATGGGTGGTTGATCGTGCAACGAATGCGATTACGGTCCTTGCCACAAAACCGTTTGATTCTGTCGCTTGTTTGCGTTGTGGACGCTGCAGCGATCATTGTCCTGCTGGCTTGCAACCAGTGCGTATCGCGCAGGCAGTGAAGTTAGGCGATAAAGATGCGATGAAAAAGCGTGGCGCTTTAGACTGCATCGAATGTGGTTTATGTACCTATATCTGTCCATCACGTTTAGATGTGACGGAAAATGTGCGTAAAGCAAAGCGTACGCTGCTGGCTGCGAAGAAATAAGGGGGAGGTAAGAGTATGAAGTTTATCTTTCATGTTTCACCAAACCTTCGTCAAAAACAGAGTACGAAACAGATCATGTTAGAATTGCTGTTAGGTTTGGGTGCTGTATATGTATTTGCGCTAGTTTATTATTTTGTCGCATATGGAAGCTCTTATGCGATACAGGCGCTATTGTTATTAGGAACTGCATTAGCAGTGGCATTGATCACGGAAAGCATTTTTGCTATCGTTGTGAAAAAGAATGTGAAGGAATATTTAAGTGGTTCGTTTGGTTGGATCACTGCGATCATCTTAACGATGATGTGTAAGATCGATATCACGCCGTATGCGTTGGGTGTAGCCACATTCTTTAGTATATTCTTTGGAAAATTATTGTTTGGTGGTTTTGGAAACAATATCTTTAATCCTGCCGCTTTTGGACGCGCGGTTATCTTTAATGCGTTTATGGCTGCGACGACCAATGTGGTCACTTCGGCAACGCCTTTGGCGGTGCTGGGCACTGCTTTTAGCTGGATGCCTGGAAATGAAACAGCGATTGCTTCGATGATGGATGCGGTAGGAGGATTGTCGACATTGTTCCTTGGTTGGTATCCAGGTGCAATCGGAGAGACTAGCGTCTTGTTGATCTTGATCGTTGGGGTGATCCTCGCTTATCGCCAAGTGATCGATTGGCGTGTTCCTGCTATCTATCTTGGATCAATTTTTGTGCTGACAATGGCTGTCGCACTTTTATGCGGAATCGGAAGTTACCAAGGTATCCCTGGCTTTATTTGGTATCCTTGTGTACATTTATGTAGCGGGGGTGTTGTATTTGGTGCTGTCTTCATGTTGACCGATCCCGTGACTTCGCCAACCAGTGCTCAGGGACGTACGCTGTTTGCATTGGGTGCTGCAATCATTACGGTATTGATTCGATTAAAAGCAAATTTACCGGAAGGGTGCTTATATTCGATTTTGATCATGAACATGCTGACTCCGTTGATCGAATCAGCGATGGATGGGAAACAGCTCATCGTTCGTGCACGTGCACGTAAAGCATTTGCTGGTTTGGCGGCGATTGGATTGGCCTTGATCTTGTTGGCTGCCA
This sequence comes from uncultured Merdibacter sp., assembly GCA_965151435.1. GTDB lineage: Bacteria > Bacillota_I > Bacilli_A > Erysipelotrichales > Erysipelotrichaceae > Merdibacter. The sequence goes on from CBCTZR010000073.1 coordinate 3,688, forward strand.
GCGTGGTCACACCTGTGATGGATGATTCAAACGTTTCAGCTTCTGCTATCTTAAATGACCAACCAGTTACAGAAATTGCTCACTGGAGTGCTGATTTGGCAAGAGGAGGCGATCGCTTATGAAAAAAATCATTCACTTGACTTTGTTCTTAGCTATCGTTTCAGCAATTGCTGGTGGTGCATTGGCATATGCCAATCAATTAACAGCACCAATCATCAAAGCAAATGAAGAGGCAACAGAGAAAGCAAGTCTGTTGGAACTCTATCCAGGATCAGTAGTAGAGGATTTTACTGCTGTTGATTATGATGGTGATTCAAAGACGATACAAAAAATTTATTTGTATAAAGACGAAGCGTATGTTTTCAGCATGGCTGTGAGCGGCTATAGTGAAGGAACGACGTTCTTGGTAGCTATCGATATGGATGGAACGGTTGCTGCATATAAAGGTATGTCTAACGGTGATACGAGTGGTCTGGGTAGCCGTGTATTGGATGATAAGACGTTTATCAATGGTCTGATTGGAAAAGATGCTTCTGGACAATTAGATACGATTAGCGGTGCTACACGTTCTAGTCAACCAGTTGTCAATGGTATCAATGAAGCTGCAAATGTTTGTAAGCAGCTTACGGAATAGGGGGGATTCGGATGGATCGAAAAAAGAATTTTACAGCGGGATTCCTTCGTGAAAATCCTGTATTCTCTTTGTATTTGGGATGTTGTTCCACTTTGGCCATCACCACTTCGCTTAACAATGCAATTGGTATGGGAGTTGCGGTCATCGTGGTATTGATTCTTTCCAATGTGTTGATATCTTTGATGCGTAAGATCACTCCAAATGAAATTCGTATTCCGGTCTATATCGTGATTATCGCATCTTTGGTTAAAATTATTCAGATGCTGATTCAAGCTTATGCACAAGCTTTATACACATCTTTAGGAACTTTTATTCCTTTGATCGTCGTAAACTGTATCATCTTGGGTCGCGCGGAAGCTTTTGCTTCTAAAAACGGTGTTTTGGATTCGGCATTGGATGGCTTAGGTATGGGCTTAGGTTATACGTGTTCCATCATTGTTATGTCGCTCATTCGAGAAGTGTTGGCTACTGGTATGATTCATTTTACAAATCCATTCGACGCGACACAGGTTCTCTTTGAGGTTCAATTGATTCCGCAAGATTTTGTCATTTCATTATTTTCGCAACCTTTTGGGGCATTCTGTACATTTGCTTGTTTAGCAGCTGCGCTTGTCGCTTATAAAGATCATCAAGCGAAAAAACAAGAGCGCATAGAAAAGGAGGCAAAGTAAGATGGGAGAACTATTCACATTGCTGATTACGAGTGTTTTGATCAACAACGTTGTCTTAAATCAATTTTTAGGAATTTGTCCATTTATGGGCGTTTCCAAAAAAGCGAGCAGTGCAATTGGAATGGGAATTGCTGTCGTGTTTGTCATTGTTGCAGCTAGTATCGTTACGTTTGGTTTGTATTATCTGGTGTTGCTTCCATTGAATATCGCATTTATGGATTTGATCACCTTTATCTTGGTCATTGCTTCTTTGGTCCAGCTTACGGAGATGTTCATCAAAAAGACGAGTCCAGCACTTTACAAATCACTAGGTGTATATCTACCTTTGATCACGACCAATTGCGTTGTTTTAAATGTTTGTTTGCAAAATATCGAACAACAGTTTGATTTTGTTCATATGATTGTGTATTCGATCGGTACACCATTAGGTTTTGCCCTTGTTCTTTATATCTTCTCCACTATTCGTGAACGTTTGGATGCTTGTGATGTTCCAAGACCATTTAAAGATAATCCGATTGCATTGATCGTTGCGGCAATCATGGCAATGGCTTTTGGTGGATTGGCAGGTTTGGTATAATGGAATCTCAAACGATCATTGCTGCGGTTCTTTTCTTTGCCGTGCTTGCTAGCATATATGCGTTGTCATATATATGGAATCATAAGACGCCAAAGCCACCGGGATGTGAAGATCTAAAAGCGCAATGTAAAGGATGTCATGATACGCATTGTATCAATCATCCACAATATCATCGCTAGAAAGGAAGGATCATATGGTAACTGCAATCATTATGATGTTGGTGCTAGGTGCTGTATTAGGACTTGGACTGGGTATTGCTGATAAGTATTTAAAAGTAGAAGTTGACGAACGAGTTGAAAAAGTAGCAGAAATGTTACCTAATTACAATTGTGGTGGCTGTGGATATGCAGGATGCAGCGGATTAGCAGAAGCGTTGGTATCTGGCGAGATTCAAACGGTTTGTTGCCGTCCTTGTAAACCTGAGCGTCGACAGGAAATCGCAGATTATTTAAATAATACACCTGGCCCGGATGGGTCTTGTGTGAGCGTTAAAGTGTTGTAAAACTTTGATTGAACCATCGTTATGGTGCATTGGGAATTCCTGATGATTTGCCATCGATGGTTTTTTTGATTGATGACAATGAAATAGAGAAATGTAAAGACCCAATCCAGTCAATGAATTGGGTCTTTGAACACTGTATGTTTGTACTTTGTTTCACATCGCAAAACATCATTTACTAATTTTCATATTTAGCTTAGGTAATCGATATAATGTTGGCTTCGATTGATCTGTCTTTTTACCACACTGTATGAGAATGGTATCAGCAAAGATTCACCATTGATAAAAAGTATGCAAGTCTTATTTTCTTCTTGATGGTAATCTTTGATTGCGGCTAAATTGATCCAAATCGTTTCTGGACTAGAACAAAGTCCAAAAGGCATGAAAAGTTCTCGTCGACGTATAGAGGTCAAGATGGGAATGTGTTTACGTGCTGTCATTACTTGAGCGAATGCTTCCCGCCGTCCTTCCAATGTGGATCCTTCTTGAATACAGCGATTATTTAAAAAAGCGCTTATTGAACGGCTTGTTCGATATTCTTTTCCTTGATCTGTGTTGATGCAAATGCGGCTATTTTTCCATTCATAATTTAAATATAAGATCATTCTATTTCCTCCTCGATCGTTTCTATACGCATAAAGTGAAACTTACCCTAGAAAATAGGATTAAAATTATAGGAAATTTGTCATAGCTACAGAATGTGTCATTTTAACCAAAAGACGAGGTGTGAATTAATGCTGACGCTGTTTGCTGATCTTTTTAGCGTTTCATCATTCTTAAAATACTGTTGATGATTTGGCATAAATACCAATAAATATCAACGGATGAATATGGGAACTGATAGGGACAGAACGGATGAACATCGGCGCATCGCATGTGAACAGTGTGTTTTTGCTGTAATTTAGGAGCGATGTTACTATTTTTAGAAAAAGTAGCTAATCGCAATGTTTTTGAAGATGCAAGCTATTGTTAATTGATGTGCAATGTATGATTTCTTTGACATGAGGAACTATCGGTTGGAATAAGGACTGCGCAATTCCTCTATACCTAAAGATCTTCCCTCATGTCATGGGTCATGATTTGTAATTTGATTGTTTAATCATTCTATAGTATCGGATCTGGGATAAGTGCTGATTGCTATAAACCTTTATAAAACGGTATCTATCAGTCATTGCGTAGATTTATTGCGTTCTATAGACGTATGTTCAAGTATGTAATTTGAAACAGCATCCTTTGACATTGGTCAAGTCAAACGCGATGTTGCTTCTTTGAACAAGTTGTATTACGATCATCAATGAGATGCATGTAAAGAAAAGAAGAAAAAGATTTGTTTCTTTTTCTTCTTCATCTGTTCATCGTGTTAAATGTATCATGCATACCAGCCCTTTTTGACAATAGCAGAAAGCTGTCTGGTTGTCAATGAAACTAAGGATCGATAACTGTAGGAGTCTTTCCAATGCCTACTGCTTCAGCGACAAGTCTTCGCCAGCTACAGCATCCACAGATTCCATCAGCTGTTAAGCCATTATTGCGTTGAAAAGAAAGCAGGGCAGTTCTAGTGTTATTACCAAATGCGCCATCCAGCGTTTTGGTTGAATAGCCTAATGCATTCAGTGCATCTTGTAAGACAAGTACATAGATTCCACGACTGCCCTTACGCAAGGTAGGATAACCAGCACTGCATGCTGGAGTACCATAACGTTTATCCATATGAACCCAGGTTGGTGTTAAATTTTGAGGTTCTACATATGACCAGACCCCAAGATTGTTTGCGGTACGCCATAAACGGTTACGTTCGCTACTAGATAGAGCCTGTCCGCAATCAAATGCTACACCTGCATAATGTTGGGACTGTTGCCCATGGCCTCCCTCCCAAATTCGTTTAAATGCATAGCGAAAGGGAATAGGGGAATTGAAGGAACGTCGGGTCGCATTCCAGCTTTCCATGGCGGCATTGCTTGTCCATAAGACACTGGAAGAACTAGAGCCGCGAAACTCTTTAACTTTCATCGTGGATCCGTAGACGTAAGGCATCGTTTCATTTTCCCCGCGATAAAATATTTCCAAAGCTTGTGTGCTGACATTGTAGACGATGATTTTTGCCATTTATGCTCACTCCCTTCTCTTTACACTATGAGCAACAATCCAAGCTGTTTAGGCGATAGAAAGACATGGATGATAAGATTTGCATATTCAGTTGAAGGAAATGAGGGAACGTGGTACACTATTGCTCAGCGATAAAAGGAGCATGTTTATGATAGAGATCAAAGAAATTAGCACATATATGATGGATAGTGGTGAAGGATTACTCGTTGGCGGCTATCGTGAGAAAGGGGTCATCGATGACGAACGGGAATTCTATTGTAAAAAATTAGAGAAATTATTTTTAACAAATATGAGAAAAGAAGGTACGTTGATGAGCAGTGCTTGGATCAGCGAACAGCTGTTTTCTTATCAACAACAGCAGATTTCATTTAAACAGTTATCAGAAGTGATTTCTCAGCGCTATTTTAGCGTAAAACGGGAATGGAATGTGTTTGCGCCTACTTCTTTGATCATTGCTTTGGTTGCTTATGAGAATGTACATTATTTTGTCATGTTGGATCAGGGATATAAAAGCAGTTTTCGCTGTGCGATTGATGATCAGCAACAAGCGGTGTGCGGCGTACAACGTGTGCTTTCAAATACGCTATTGAAAAGTGATTTTGGTTTTACGATTGCTTTGGGTAATCATGAACTGCAGGTATTTGAACAAAAACAAAAGCGTGGATATGTCATGAGCGAACAATTTCTTGAGACGCATTTAATGCCCTCTTATGCAGAGGTGCATCAAGTGATGGAGGAAAGTGTACGGCGATTGAGCGAAAAATATGAGATGAATACGACAGAAGCTTTAACAACGATGAAACGCATGACCAAAGAACATGTAGAGGAGCAGGAATCATTGCTGATTGATGAAGTTGCGGAGGAAATCTTTCATGAAGTTCCTTATGCTGCAGAGGAGTTTTGTCAAGAGATGAAACAAAGCGGGGTAAGAGAAGAGGTTCCTTTAGATATGGTGAAGGTTCGAAAGTCTTTATCAACACAGCGTATCAAAACGGATACTGGGATTGAGATCGTTTTCCCGGTGGAATACATGAATGAAAATGATAAGCTTGAAATCAAACATGAGGCAAGCGGTACGATTTTGATATCGATCAAAAATGTAACGCATATACAAAATCGTTAATGGATATATACGGATATGCTATACTGTAAATAGGAGGAGAATCTTATGGAACAAAAACAGTTTATTTGTCCGAAATGTGGCTGTCATGAATACATCAGTGATCAATTTCAAGCAACTGGCGGAAACTTTGCTAAACTATTTGATGTACAAAATAAAAAATTTATCACGATCAGTTGCAGGCAGTGTGGATATACAGAGTTATATCGTGCTGAAACAGATGCAGGTATGAATATTCTAGACTTTTTAATTGGTGGATAAAAAAAGCAAGATGAAGAAAAGCGTTCGAAAAATTCTTCATTCTTGCTTTTTTATAATTCCTTTTTGATCGATTCATAATGATGTGAGATCGTGTACATACGAATACCGTGTGATAGGATACAAATGCTTAGAAAAAACCAGATATAAAATGGATCTTGCACATGTCTTTCATAGAGTTTAGCTAGCAGATAGGTCACAGGAAGAGAAAAACATTCACATAAGATTAGACCTAGTATGACTTGTTTCTTTGTAAGAGAGCGTAGAAAAACGCTATAACTCTTTTTCTTGAATGAGAAGCGAGCAAGAGAAACTAGTAG
>CBCTZR010000074.1:0-9841 GCA_965151435.1 uncultured Merdibacter sp.
AACCCCCGACCCTCTGCTTGTAAGGCAGACGCTCTCCCAACTGAGCTAAACCTCCATCGCTTTGTGCCCACTTATAATATCATTGTGTTTCTATGATGTCAACCTAAAATTTAAAAAAAAGTAAAATCACAATAATATCACAATAATATTGCGAAACTGAGCTTATTCATTCCCCGTCAGAAGATAATGGTGTTGGAAGGACAAACCCATTAATTTTTTGATAGTCGCTCAAAGGGATGCTGTAAAGCAAAAAATCCGACTGAGTGGATGCATTATATAAAGAGTGACGGTATTCCTGCATTTTTTTCTTGATGTAATCGATCAGTTCTTCCACTCTTTGTTGCTCGATACATAAGAGCAGAATCGTGTTGCCGTAATGGAGAAAGTCCCCGGTGCTGGCGATTTCCGTTGTTGAATATCCTGCGGCAATCAGATCATCGGAAAGTTGATGTGCATATTCTCCATTGACAGTCAACCATATAAGAGTCATGAAATCTCACCTCTTTTTTTATGATAACATAAACCGCTCTCTCTGTGGTGAAAATCCTGTCAACATCCAGAATAATTCTTAGATTTTTATGCCAAGCTAACGACAGATGAAAGGAGCTTGACTGATGGAAACACGATGTGTACAAGAATTGAATCAGCTGTTGAAAGGGACACATATGGGTGCTTCGCTGTTTGAGGATATCAAATGGAAAGCAAATGATCCAAAACTGATTCAATTGATTGATGACTGCTTGAAACGATTACGTAAACACGAAGAATTATTGACAAAACACGTACGGACGATGGAGGAAGAACCTGCGCAAGATGGTGGCTTTTTTCAGGGAATCAGTGAAATGGTTGAGGCGATTCGCACCTTGACGATCGATGAGGATGTCGAATTGGCCAAAGAGTGTATGAAATACATGGAGTATGCCTTACAGGCATTGAATAAATTTGAACAGAAGCAGTTTATCTTAGAGCCGATGGTACAGCGCAGTTTATACTATATGCGGGATGATTATCAGATCATTTATCATTCGTTTCATCAATACGGTTTATTACATGTCAAACAGTGATCGGCATGTATCTTATAGCAGGTGACAGGCAGGGCCGTTACGCAGGTGACAAGCAGGGCCGTTACGCTGCTTTTCTTTTGTTTTTGGCTGCGGTATAATGAATGACAGCAGAATAGGAGGAAGAAACAATGCGTGTAGAAGAACGTTTTTTAAAGTATGTTGTTGTAGACACTCAGTCGGATGAATATGCCCAAACATCTCCTAGTACAGAAAAACAGCTGGTTTTAGCAAAGATGTTGGCAAAAGAATTGGAAGAATTAGGATTGGAGAACGCCCATGTGGATGAATATGGTGTCGTTTATGCAAAGCTGGCAGCCAATGCTGAAGGATTCCCAGCTATTGGGCTCAATGCGCATATGGATACCGCAACAGATCTCAGCGGGGCAAATGTGAAACCGAGGATCATCAGAAACTATACAGGTGAGACGATTGAACTAAATGAAGAAATCAAGATGGATCCAAAGTATTTTCCAATCTTATTGAAACACATTCATGAAGATCTGATCGTCACAGATGGTAATACGTTGTTAGGCGGTGATGATAAAGCGGGCATTGCCGTTATTATGACAGCGATTGAGCAGGTTATCCAAAATGGTGTTTTGCATGGCGATATCTATGTTGCGTTTACACCGGATGAAGAAGTAGGAAGAGGAACGGAACATTTTGACCTCACTCAGTTCAAAGCGGATTTCGCATATACGGTCGATGGTGGAGAAATTGATGCGATCGATTATGAAAACTTTAACGCGGCACAGGCAAACGTCTTGATTCATGGAAAGAGCATCCATACAGGTGCTGCAAAGAATAAGATGGTCAATGCTTCCTTGTTGGCAATGCAGTTTCATTCCTTGTTGCCGGTGGAAATGAATCCGGCATATACGGAAGGATATGAGGGATTCAATCACTTGTTGCATCTCAAAGGAGAATGTGAGGAAGCGAAGATGACTTATCTGATCCGTAATCATGATGAAGTAAAATTCGAACAACAAAAACAACTCTTTTTGGATGCCTGTGCATTTATCAATAAGCGTTATGGTGCAAATACATGTACAGTAGAAATCAAAGATCAGTATCGCAATATGCGCTCTTTGATCGAAAAGGACATGCGTGTGATCGAACTCGCAAAGCGGGCGATTTCTTCCGTTGGTCTTACGCCTCGATCACAGCCGGTACGCGGAGGAACAGATGGGGCTGCTTTGACTTATCAGGGTTTGCCATGTCCTAACTTTGGAACAGGTAGCTATAATCACCATGGGCGCTATGAATTTGCCTCGATTCAAGATATGACAAAAATGGTGGAGATCATCTATCAGGTACTTGTTTTATCCAAGCAGGTCAGCGAAGAGCTCAGCGGTAAATAATAAGATTTTTATAGAGAAAGAACCGCTATGAATCTTCATAGCACTTCTTGAAAAAAGGGGAAAGGATCAACTTTTGCATATCGTCAAAAGCTGATCCTTTTTATCGTATCTCTAGAAATAGAAAAGATAGCAATTTCTAAAAGTGCTATGCGCTTATTCTTCAACGATGTGTATGCCGAGCAAGCCCGCTAATACAAGTGCTTGTTGTGGGGATACATAGACGTTGCGCAGGCTTTCTTCATTGATGATGATACCTTCGATCTGATTCGTTTCCAGATGAACATCAGCCAATGAACTGTTTGCGAAAGAACAGGATTGCAGATCACATTGTTCAAAACTGAATTTTTTTTGACTGCATTGAATGAATCCTCCTTCTTTCAAAGAACAGTGCTGGAATTGACAGCGTTCAAAGCTGCTGCCGCCGAAATTTGCGTAGGGCATCATACAGTCTTCCCACATGACATCTTTCCAGATGCAATCATAAAAGGACGTACCGCTGAAGCGGCAGTTCTCAAAACGGCAGCGATAAAAATGGCTCTGACTGAGATTGACCGCTGAAAAGTCACAGTGGATGAACAGACAATCCAAAAACTCGTTGCCGGTAAAACCTTTCAAAGAGCAGAGCAGATCTTGAAAACGACAACCGTTAAAATGATATTCTTCAAAACAGGTCACAGAGAGTTCTTCCTTTTTATAGAAGGCATCATAGTGATAGATATCACTTTCTAATGCAGTTTGCAATTGATCGGGTTCTTCTTTCCTTGTGTATTGTGGTGCTTTAGGTTTGCATTTGTGTTTTTTTTCATTTGATTTCATGTTGTTCTCCTCTGTGATTAATTATATAGAGGAGAAAATGAACTGAAAAGGTTTTTTTGCGGATTGTGTGTGCGTCTAGGGGAAGTATAGTATAATGAGTCTATGCAAGAAAAGGAGAATCAAAATATGGAACAGTTGTTTGAGGCAATTGCTCATTCGATGAATATTGCCGCTTCTCAGGTGGAAGCGGTCATGACCCTCTTGCAGGAGGGGTGTACCGTCGCATTTATCGCACGTTATCGAAAAGAACGTACCAGAGGGCTGGATGAAGAGCAGATTCGTCAGATTGAAGAAGCCTATCAATATCAGACACGTCTGGAGAAGCGAAAAGAAGATGTATTACGTCTGATCGAGCAGCAAGGTATGTTAAATGACGATTTGAAAAGAGAGATTCTTGCCAGCGAAAAGCTGTCACAAGTAGAGGATCTCTATCGTCCTTATCAGCAGAAACGAAAGACGAAGGCGACCATTGCCGCTGCAAAAGGACTTCGTCCCTTTGCGCAATGGATGTTGACATTGCCGTCGAAAGGCAGTGTGCAAAAAGAAGCGGCTAACTATATCAACGAAATGGTGAACGATGAGGAAGAAGCGATTATTGGGGCAAAAGACATCATTGCGGAAATGGTCAGTGATGATGCAAAGGTACGTGATGTTGTTCGTACATCCATGATGAAATATGGATCGATCATCACGAAAGAGAAGAAGCAACAACAGCAAGATCCAATGCATGTCTACCAGATGTATTATGATCACAGTGAGCGGATCGAACGCGTCCAGCCGCATCGGATCATGGCGATCGATCGCGGGGAAAAAGAAAAAGTATTACAGGTGTCACTGTCCTTTAATGAAGACTATGTGGAACAGTGGGTGTTGCGCCGTTATTTGAAAAATAGGAATACGATCGTAAAAGAGGTTGTGGAGGAAGCGGTTTTCGATGGCTTGAAACGGCTGACGTATCCAAGTGTCGAACGCGAAGTAAGAGGCATGTTGAGCGAAAAAGCACAAGAGGCGAGCATTGAGGTCTTCTCGATGAATGTGGAACGCTTATTGACACAGCCGCCGATCAAAGATCGTTGGGTTTTAGGATTTGATCCTGCGTTTCGTACCGGCTGCAAATTAGCAGTTATCGATCCGATGGGCACGCTGAAGGCGATCAGTGTGATCTATCCTCATCCTCCAAAAGCGAACATCGCACAGGCGAAACAGGAGCTGTTACGCTTGTTGAGTGAATACCCGATTTCAATCATAGCGATCGGTAACGGCACAGCTTCTAGAGAAAGCGAAGCATTCGTCGCGCAATTGATCAAGGAAGAACACCTTTCGGTTAGCTTTGCCCTTGTCAGCGAGGCGGGAGCCAGTGTTTATTCTGCCAGCGAATTAGCCAGAAAAGAGTTCCCGGATCTGCAAGTTGAACAGCGTTCAGCGGTATCCATTGCCCGTAGGATCATCGATCCTTTAGCGGAACTCATAAAAATTGATCCGCGATCCCTGGGCGTTGGGCAATATCAGCACGATCTATCCAATGCACGCTTAAAGGAACGCTTGGATTTCGTCGTCAGTAAGTCGGTCAATCGCATCGGTGTCAACGTCAACACAGCATCCGTTGAATTGTTGAAGCATGTGTCTGGTCTCAATGCGACGACAGCACAGAATATCATCGATTATCGCATGGCACATGGAGCGATCCGTCTGCGTTCACAGCTGAAGGAAGTTCCAAAGATCGGGGCAAAATCCTTTGAACAAGCGGCCGGCTTTTTACGAATCGTCGATGGGGAAGAGTATTTGGATCGCACTGGTATTCATCCGGAGAGTTATGATCTGGCAAAGAGGATCTTGGCTTGCTTGCAGTTGCAGAAAGAGCAGATGGGCAGCGAAGTAGCTAAAAAGGCAGTGGAACAGGCGGACGTAAATGCATTATGTGAAGAAATGAAGAGCGACCATTATACTGTACAAGATATTCTCAGTGCCATCAAAACGCCTTTGCAGGATTATCGGGATCAATTTGATCCGGTCTTGTTGAAGAGCGATGTGTTGGAGCTCTCTGATCTCCATGTAGGAGATGAATTGCAAGGAACAATTCGCAACGTGGTCGATTTTGGAGCCTTTGTCGATATTGGTCTGCATGAAGATGGATTAGTACATATTTCCAAGTTGCGACCTTATCGAGTGAATAAGGTGAGCGATGTCGTATCCATCGGTGATATCGTCACTGTTTGGGTCTATAAGGTGGATGAACAGCGCCAGAAAGTACAGCTTTCGATGGTGCCCGTGCAAAAAGCATAAGGAGAAGAGAAGATGAACATAGAAAATGGAATGAAGTTTGATGTTGAAATCGATGGACTTGGAACGGTGATGGATTATGTGGAAGATCGTTTTATCTTTGTGATCAAAGATCATTTTTGGAATGATGTCGAAGTACAGATGGCCAATCAGATGCCAATGGAGATCGATTTCCTCTATCGCTACGATCTCGCTGTCTTTTTGTTGAGCGTCGGTGATATCGATACGAGCGATTTCTACTTTAATATTCAAGAAAACGACTGGTGCCAGCAGCTGCTTTCCACCAAAGATTGTTTACAATGTACGCTCATATTGCTGGATGAAAAGAATACCGTTTGTTTCAAACGCGATGCGACCTTCACGAAGGAAGATTCGGAAAAGATCATCGCAGCGCTACAAAAACAGAGGGAGGTTGCTTTTCACGATGGGGAATTCGATGTTAATATGCAAGGGCTGATGCAAGCCTTAGAGCCATTTGAAATGCAGGAATATGCGATCGTAAAAGCAGTTTTTACTCGATAGGGCAGTTTTGAGAGAGGAAGTACGATTTCTTTCATTGTTTTTTCAAAAAGCATGCTTTATACTGAAAGGAAGAAGAAGGAGGGACTGTCGAATGAATGCAGTTGTAAGCGTAATTGGGAAGGACCGTGTCGGAATCCTTGCACGTGTTGCAAGCGAGTGTGCGAATGCGAACATCAATGTCGTAGAAGTGACACAGACACTGTTGCAGGATACATTTGCCATGACGATGTTGGTCAACATCGATGGCATCGCCATGAAGCTCAGTGATTTTTCACAGCACATGGATAATGTCGGAAAAGAAATGGGATTGGTGATCCATGTCATGCATGAAGATATTTTCAATTCCATGCATAAGATACAGGGGTAATGGGCATGATCAATTCTAAGGATATATTAGAGACGATCAAGATGATCGATGAGGAATATCTGGATGTTCGTACGATCACGATGGGGATTTCATTGTTAGATTGTGCGGATGCAGATATCGAAAAATCTTGTGAGAAGATCTATCGCAAAATTACGACGCTTGCGAAAGATCTGGTTAAGGTCGGAGATGATATCGGACGTGAATATGGAATTCCGATCATCAATAAACGCATCTCTGTCACACCGATCGCAATGTTAGTCGGTGTCAGTGGCGGTGATCCTCTTCGCTATGCATTGACGCTCGAACGCTGTGCATTAGAAACGGGCGTCGATTTTATCGGCGGTTTCAGTGCGCTTGTTCAAAAGGGATTTTCAGCAGGCGATCGTGAATTGATCCAAGCGATACCGCAGGCATTGGCACAGACCGAACATCTGTGTGCATCGGTAAATGTAGGATCCACAAAGGCTGGAATCAATATGGATGCGGTAAAAATGATGGGAGAAGTCGTTAAGGAAGCGGCCGAGATCACGGCGGATCGCGACTGCATCGGGGCTGCGAAGATCGTCGTTTTCTGCAATGCACCGGAAGATAACCCATTCATGGCAGGTGCTTTTCATGGCGTTGGGGAAGCGGATTGCGTGATCAACGTCGGTGTCAGCGGGCCAGGTGTCGTGCGTGCGGCGTTGGAAAAAGCGCCAAAGGATCTGTCGATGAATGAAATTGCAGATCTGATCAAACGAACAGCTTTTAAGATCACTCGAATGGGACAGCTGGTAGGAACGGTAGCCAGCGAACGTTTGAAGGTTCCTTTTGGTATCGTGGATCTCTCATTGGCTCCAACACCGGCAATCGGGGATTCGGTAGCCTATATTTTGGAAGAGATGGGATTGGAAACTTGTGGAGCATATGGTACGACAGCTTGTTTGGCGATGTTGAATGACGCAGTGAAGAAAGGCGGCGTCATGGCAAGTTCTTCTGTAGGAGGACTTAGTGGAGCTTTCATTCCTGTGTCTGAGGATGCAGGCATGATCCATGCCGCAAAGACGGGCGTCTTGACTTTAGAGAAACTCGAAGCGATGACAGCAGTCTGCAGCGTTGGATTAGATATGGTCGTCGTTCCTGGAGATGTGAGCGCTTCATTGATTTCAGGTATGATCGCGGATGAGGCTGCAATCGGTATGGTCAACTCGAAGACCACAGCGGTGCGCGTCATTCCAGCTATCGGACATAAAGAAGGAGAAGAACTCAGCTTTGGCGGACTGTTGGGAGCCGGACCAATCATGCATATGAATCCAAGTGATAACAGCGTGATGATTCAGCGCGGCGGACGAATTCCTGCGCCGTTGCAAAGCTTAAAAAACTAGGAAGAGAAGGGGCAAAGACCTTCTCTTTTTTGTAAATCATTGCTTCTTACTTTATTTTTTGATCGATTATGCTAAAATAAAAAAGCTAAAAGGATGTGAGTTCATGCTGGAATTAAGAAATTTGACATTTGAGGCAGACGGTAAAAAAATCATTAATGACATTTCTTTGACGTTTACCGAACATGCCTTTACAGTAATTACAGGACCTAATGGCGGAGGAAAATCCACATTGGCAAAATTGATCATGGGAATTGAACAACCGACGAGCGGACAGATTCTTTTTGATGGAGAAGATATTACGAAGCTGTCAATCGATGAACGTGCAAAGCGAGGGATCGGCTATGCTTTTCAGCAACCGCCGCGATTCAAAGGGATGAGCGTTCGCCGCTTGTTGGAATTAGCACACGGAAAAGAGCTTGAAGAGGAACACTGCATCTCTTATTTGAGTGATGTCGGCCTCTGTTCCAAGGATTACTTGGATCGCGAAGTGGATAATTCGCTTTCCGGAGGAGAAGTGAAACGAATTGAGATTGCTTCTCTATTGGCACGTGATCTGAAACTGAGCATTTTTGATGAACCGGAAGCGGGCATCGATTTATGGAGCTTTTCTAAATTAGTGGAGACGTTTCGTGCGCTGCACGATCGTAAAAAACAAGATATCTTACTGATTTCTCATCAGGAACGCATCATGCAGCTGGCAGATGAGATGATCGTCATCGAAAATGGAACGATCGTTGCACGCGGAAGCAAAGATGCGATCTTACCGACGCTGTTGTTGGAATTTGAGCCTTGCGGTATCAATAAGAAAGCAGGTGAAGGTCATGCTGAATAGCACACAGAAGAACTTGTTACAACAAATTGCTGGCATCAGTGGTTTTCAGCCGGGATCCGCTTTTAACTTGCGTGCAAATGGTACGGGAGTGGAACGGCATTCCACAACGAATATTACGATACGTTCAAAAAATGATCGTCCGGGAATCGATATCATCGTGGCTCCTCATACCGTAGGCGAACAGGTACATATTCCGGTCATCCTTACGGACAGCGGGGTACATGATCTGGTTTATAATGATTTTTATATAGGAGAAGGCGCAGACGTAGAGATCATTGCCGGATGCGGTATTCACAATGATGGCTGTGAATCTTCTCAACATGATGGGATCCATACGTTCCATATCGGGAAGCATGCACATATTGTTTACACGGAAAAACATTATGGAGAAGGTAGCGGTGAAGGGAGTCGAATCTTGAATCCGACGACGAAGATCTATATGGAAGAAGGAAGTTTTGCGCAGATGGATATGAGTCAGATCAAAGGAGTGGATTCGACCAAACGAGTCACTTATGCGCAGCTGGGGAAAGATGCCAAATTGGTCATCAATGAAAAGCTGATGACACATGGAAAGCAGTTTGCACATTCGGATGTCGAGGTGGATCTGGATGGTGAAGACAGTGTATTGCAGATCGTTTCTCGCTCTGTTGGCAAAGATGATTCACGGCAAGTCTTTCATCCAATTGCCAGAGGAAATAACAAGTGCCGTGCCCATGTGCAGTGTGATTCGATCTTGATGGGTGATGCGAAGATTTCTTCGATCCCAGAGATCGCAGCGAATCATGTCGATGCACAGGTTATTCATGAAGCCGCCATTGGAAAGATCAACAGCGATCAGCTGATTAAACTGCAGACATTCGGATTAAGTGAAGAAGAGGCGGAACAAGTCATCGTCGATGGATTTCTGCGTTAATAAAAAGAGCATGGGCTCAATGTCATTAAGTTAAGATTAATGATGGATATAAGAGGTGCATAAAAATATGCCCTCTTCAGCTTGTTGACAAACTATATACTTAAAAAGTATGGAAAAATAATTCGATAAAAGTGGTGATTATCAACCATTTTTCAGGTAATTTTAGACAAATAATGGCTTAAGATTGCCTGTTTTTTCTTTAAAAGTGGAGATTAAAAAAGACCGTATGACAAAGTCTGCTCAAAGAGCGACTTTGTCAACGGTCTGAAGAGGTGCATAAAAATATGCCCTCTTTTTTTATTTTCCGACATTTTATTAAAAA
>CBCTZR010000075.1:0-9657 GCA_965151435.1 uncultured Merdibacter sp.
CTTATTTTTCTTATAAGCAGGATACTTTTCTTCCTACTTTTATTATACGAAAAAGGATTTTAAGAAGTAAAACACTTAATTTATAAAAAATAGGACCTCTCTTTGTGAAAGATCCTGAAATAAATTCGATAAACGCTTTTTCAACTTTTAAAAGGATGCTCCTTTGTTTTTCATTCCAACAGCGAAGATATGATAACATCCTTCTTTCCTGTATAGAGATACTGGATTTCCATGCAGATATTATGAATACAAGCAAGCGTCTTTTTCATGCTTTCGATCAAGTTTTGTTTTAACTCACTTTGCCCTACTTCAGCATAAAAGAGCTGCAAGGCTTCTTCCAACTCATCTAGCTGTGGAAACATTTCTTTTTCTGTGAGAAATCCTCCATCTTGATAAACATCTGTGGCGCGGCGTAAAACTTTGATCAATTGTGTCTCCATCTGTTTTGCATACAAACGAGCGTCTGCATCTTTACAGCGATTAGCAAAGGCTGCAACCATCCGTGCATTTCCTTTTATCTCGATCAGTTCGTCAATGATGCGATCAGAAACTTGCAGTCTTCTTGTATGTAATGAAGTTTTCTGCATAACGGGCAGCAATCCTTTGATCGAGGAATGGATCGATTCACTCATACGTGCAATCTGCTGTTCTTTCTTGATCACTTTATATAGTGTTTGATAGTGTTTCCCTTCCAGCATTTGTATGCAGATCTCATGTTGCATGCAAAGTGTTTCGCAGACGCCAACGACTTGATCGGTCACTTTTTCCGTTTTGTTTTCCAAGTTCATCGCCATTCCTCCTGTCTGCCTTTAGATAGATTTAACCGAAATCGTAATGTTGCCCCTTCATCATATAAAGCACATGTTCGCAAATGTTTTTCACATGATCGCCTGCACGTTCGATATTGCGTAACATAGCGCTGATCTCAAATAATTCCTTCAACGTGTCTTCCTTTGATTCTTCCTCTTCTGCTAGCAATTTATCGCGGATATCCTTCATCTGCTGATTAATGCGATGATCACTTTCCGGAATAGCAAAAGCTGCTTCTTCATCCTGATCAACCATGCATTGCATCGCTTTTTCTAACATGGAAATGAGGTCTTTTTCCATCGAGATCGCATAATCTGCAACGACATCACTCAAATTATCCTGTTTGATGAGAAACTTTGCGATATTTTTCGCATAGTCACCGATTCGTTCCAATTCTGTTGCAATTTTGATCGTGCCGATCACTTTGCGAAGATCTGTTGCAACTGGTGCCAACAACGCCAATGACTCAATTGCCAGATCATTGATTTCTTCTTCCATATGATTGATGCGATCATCTGCTTGAATAATTTCCAATTCGCGTTCTTTATTCGTCTCTGCTAACACTTCACATACACACTCATGCATGCTGACCACACGGTTTCCCATCTTCACAAGTGTCTGTTCCATCTGTGACAATTTTCCATCAATTCTTATCATATCGTTTCCTCCTATTAACCAAATCGGCCAGTAATATAGTCTTCTGTACGTTTATCTTTCGGTTTTTGGAAGATCGTGCTCGTCTTGTCAAATTCCACCATCTCTCCTAACAGAAAGAAAGCCGTGTAGTCGCTTACGCGTGCTGCCTGTTGCATATTATGCGTAACGATGACGATCGTATAATCCTTTTTTAACTCCGTTGCCAGTTCTTCGATCTTGTTTGTCGAGATCGGATCCAGAGCAGAAGTCGGTTCATCCATCAAAATGACTTCCGGTTCCATCGCAATCGCACGAGCGATGCATAAACGCTGCTGTTGTCCTCCTGAAAGTCCATAGGCGCTATCCTTCAAACGATCTTTTACTTCCTCCCATAATGCGGAACGTTTCAATGACTGTTCAACGATCTCATTCAGCACTTTTTTATCTTTGATCCCCTGACAGCGCGGTCCATAGGCGATATTGTCATATATAGACATCGGGAAAGGATTTGGTTTTTGAAACACCATCCCCACACGTGTACGCAGATCAACGACATTCAAACCGCCTTTGTTGATATCCGTTCCTTCCAATAAGATATCGCCGTCTATCCGACATCCATCGATCAAATCATTCATGCGGTTCAAACAGCGAAGAAATGTTGACTTACCGCACCCGGAAGGTCCGATCAATGCGGTGATCGCATTTTTTTCAATCTGCATATTTAAATCGATCAATGCTTGTTTTTCTCCATAAAACAAGTTTAGATGATTCACGTCAAATATTACGTTCTCCATATGTTACCTCCTAATACCAAGCCTTTGAAAGCCGCTTGCTGACTGCTTTAACTGCAAAATTTAAAATTAACACAAAGAACAAGATGAGAATGGAAATTGCACAAGCCAATTCAAAGTTTGGTTGTTCACCGCTCATAACGCTCCAGATTTGTACTGCCAAGGAAGTTCCTTGACTCAACAATGTCGGTGAATCATTGATAAAGGTTCCCATCGTGTAGATCAATGCTGCTGATTCACCGATCACACGACCGATTCCCAACAACACCCCAGTTAAGATTCCCGGAACAGCACAAGGTAATACGATTTTAAAAATTGTTTGTGACTGATTCGCGCCAACGGATAAAGATGCGTCGCGCAAATGTTGTGGAACAACCAACAGCGCTTCTTCTGTCGAACGAATGATCGTCGGCAACAAGATGATCGCCATCGTCAACCCTCCCAAGAGAATGCTCGTGGTCGTTGCCCCAAAGACTTGCGTGACTGGGAATAATACAGTTACACCCATCAGACCAAACACGATGCTTGGTACTCCTGTCAACGTTTCGACACCGCTACGCAACAAACTGTTAAATTTTGATTTTCGAGCATATTCATTTAGGTAAATTGCCGCCGCTACACCAATAGGAATCGCAATGATCAAAGAGACTATCAACAGATAGAAGGTTGAAATGATAGAACCTCGAATACCTCCTCCGGTCGTTTGTATATATAAGGCATTGATGCTCTTTGCTTCATCATCCAGGGTTGTAGCCAATTGCTGTGCATCCTGACCAGCTAATTTGCCAGCTAATCCAATATTACCATCCGCATCCGTGTATTGCAGACGAGTGATCTGCATCCCTACCTGCAGCTGCATCTCTTTTGGGTTCTTGCGAATACTGACATCATTTAGTGTATATAAAGGGGATTGTTCATCAACATATTCAACCAAGATCATCTTATTCTTATGCGCATCAACGTGATCAACAAACGCAATTCCCCACTCTTGGGAAAAATATGCATCTTCACTGAGATCAACCGGGCGTTCAAATGTCGTATTCGTCTGTGCAGTAATCGTCTCTGCCGAATAGTTTTCTGACCAATAATTACTGTTTAATAAATCGAAATTAAGTAAAGACCACCCTTTTGAGAAGATAAAGATAAAGAGCGCAATGAGCACCAATGCGGAAATCCCGCTTGATACAAATGTACATCCCTGTAATATTCCATCATAAAAGTGTCTTTTTTTCTGATTGCCTGTTTTTACTTTCATGACATGTTCCCTACTTTCCGCTTTACGAAATTTAATAAGAGGTTCGATAACAAGATGACAACCATCAGCACCAGACCTACCGAAAAACGAATATCGTAATCCAAACCAGTCGTTTCTTTCAATCCTGAAAGCATCGTACTGGTCAACGTACGGGTGATATCAAATAAGTTAAAAGTCGGTCCAAACATCTTATTTCCCGCAACCATCGCAACCGCTGTCGCTTCTCCAAAAGCACGACCGATCCCTAAGATCGCTCCCGCAAAAATACCAGATTTTGCCGCAATCAACACAACTTTGAAATTCGTCTGTGTCTTTGTTGCACCTAATGCCAGACTTCCTTCTTCTAACGAACGATCTACTGAGCTGATCGCTGTGATAGATAAAGAGGTGATCGTTGGAAAGATCATGATCGCTAGCAATAAAACAACCGATAGAAACGAATTGCCGCCAGCTGTTGACATTCCAAACCATGCAGCGAGGTTCATCACCAGCATGGTGATGACGCCTGCCGCGAACACACCATAGACAACGGAGGGAATGCTCGCAAGCAATTCAACGATCGTCGTCATCGTTTTTGACAGCCAGGGAGGGGCAACCTTCACGATAAACAAAGCTGTCAGCACACTGAGCGGAAAAGAGATCAACAATGCGCCAAAGGAGGTAAGCAGCGTATTAATCACAATAAAGCCTACACCATAGATTCCCTGATCCTGCCGCCAGGTCGTGCCAAACAGAAAATCGAAAATTTGAACTTGTCCATTCGCATAGCCTGGAAGAAACGGCTGAATGCCTCGCATAAAGACAAACAGTGCAATAACTGCGATCGCTCCTCCTGAAATGATAGCTGCAATGCGAAAGATTCCTTTTAACAGCATATCCTTTTGCATCTTTCTTTGATTCTTTTTGGGACTGATGTGTGGTCTCACTAGTTTTTCCATATAATCACCTTCTCTACGATCCTTTTTTATAAAAGCCTTAGCAGCTACGTGCTAAGGCTTTGTGTATCTGTGAAGTTTCGTTGTTTACTTCAATTCTGACCACGCAGTGATTTCACCACTGTAGATCCCCTTGATCTGATCTGCCGTCAAATTCGTAACAGTTTCATTCTCTGCACTGACAACCGCTACGACTGCATCGATGCAATACTGGCCGCTGATCAACGCTTTTGAAACATCTTCACCATCTTCAAAGTTACGAGATGCAAAACCGATATCAGCTGCATTTGCACCATCTTTTTCTTCACCTAAAACGCGTTTATAACCATCACCTGAACCACTTTGATTCATTGTGAACTGGAATTGTCCTGCTTCTGCCTGGAATGCTTCCAAAGCTGCTTTCAAACTACCTTCTACAGAAGTAGAGCCAGCCGTACGAATAGTCAGATCTGAGTTGTCTTCATCTACGATCGGATGATTCTTCTTCAATTCTGCCCAAGGTGTCGTATTATCAAGATCAACGATTCCTCCTGCATTCTTTACTACTTGCTGTCCTTCTGTGGAATTACACAGATAATCGATAAATGCTTCGACCAAAGCCTGTGTACGTTCATCTGTAAAATCACCATCTGCTCTTGTTACATAGCAGAATGGGCGCTGCATTCCATAGGTACCATCTAATACGCTTTCTTCTGTCGGTGTAACACCTTCATAATCTAATGCTTTAATGTTGTTTGCTTCAAAATCTGTAGACAGTGAAACATAACCGAAACCATTGACGTCCTGTCCAACCTTCGTCGCCATATCTCCATTGCTGTCAACCGTAACTGCATGATCGGTCAGCATCCCCTTCATATCGTTTGCTTTTTCAAATGCTTCACGAGTACCGCTGGATGCATCACGCGAATAGACAGTGATCGATTCATCTCCCGTTCCACCGCAACCTGCCAGTGTCAAACCCATTAAGCAGGCAACTGAAAATACTGCTAATTTCTTCATGAACTTCATTTGTTCATTCCTCCTTTTGAGCTTCCCTCATTACAGCTACCATTATACGAATTCATTATTAGATAATCTTCAATGTATCGTTAAGTGTTTCTTAAATCATGTCAAATTCGCGTTAAGTTCTTAAACACGATGTAAAAAGGGTACGCTCTACATAAAAAAACATCTTTCAATGACCAGTATGGACAAAGAAAGATGTTTTATAACATGTCTTTTATTCTTCTGCTTTTTCTGCGTGTTCTACGACTCTTTTCAATTTTTTTTCAAATTTCACCCTTGGCATCAGCACACTGGCACCACATCCCAAACATTTGATGCGAATATCCGCACCCATACGAATGATACGCCATTGTTTTGATTTATGGCAAGGATGCTCCTTTTTCATTTCGACGATATCGTTTAGATCATAGTTAGGTACTTCCATCTCACTTGCCTCCTTCATGGGCGATATATGCTTGCAGGGTATTGTCCAATAACATAGCAATCGTCATTGGTCCAACACCGCCAGGTACAGGAGAAATCGCATACGTCTTCTCTTTTACTGTATCAAAATCAACGTCTCCGCATAACTTCCCATGTTCATCACGATTGATTCCCACATCAATGACAACAGCACCTTCTTTGATCCAGCTTGCTTTCACAAATTTTTTCACACCGACAGCCGCAACCACGATATCTGCTTCCCGGCATACTTCTTCAATATTTGCCGTACGCGAGTGCGCAATAGTGACTGTTGCGTTTTTCGCTAACAACAAGTGTGCGATCGGTTTGCCCACGATATTACTGCGACCTAAAACGACAGCGCGCTTCCCGCTGAGATCATCATAGCCGATCTCCTGCAGCATGCGCATGATTCCCTTCGGGGTGCACGGTACGCTCGCTTTTTCATTGATCAATAGTTTTCCGATATTGAGCGGGTGAAATCCATCCACATCTTTACCCGGATCAATCGCTTGTAAAATCTGTTGTTCATCGATCTGTTTTGGCAATGGCAGCTGCACCAATATGCCATCAACTTCGCGTTCTTGATTCAAACGTTGGATCAACGTCAACAGTTCTTCTTGTGTAGTCGTTTGACTAAGCCGAATGGTCTGCGTGCGCATACCGATTATTTCACAGGCTCTTTCTTTATTACGGACATAGGTCATACTTGCCGGATCCTCTCCTACCAGCACGACGACAAGCTGAGGCAATCGTCTTCCCTCTTTCACTAACTGATCAATTTCTTCTCTTAAGTGATCTTTTACCTTTTGTGCGATTTGTTTTCCATCGATGATCTGCATCTCTCATTCTCTCCTATCAAAGCGTATCGCTATCCAACCAGATGGTCACTGGACCATCATTTAATAATTCGATTTTCATATCAGCTCCAAAAATACCCGTCTCTACATGAAAGCCCAGTTTTTCTAACTCTTCATTAAATCGATTATACAGATGAATTGCTATCTCACCGCCAGCAGCATCAACAAAGCTTGGACGCCGCCCTTTTCGGCAATCTGCATAAAGCGTAAACTGTGAAATGGACAAGATCTCTCCTCCCACATCTGCCAGACTGCAATTCATCTTTCCATTCGCATCTTCAAAAATACGCAATGAACTCGCCTTGGCAGCCATTTTTGCGATGACATTCTCATCATCATCTGCTCGACAGCCAACAAACATCAAGAAGCCTTTTTGGATCTTTCCGGTAATGGTTCCTTCCACCGTACACGACGCGTGCTGGACCCGTTGGATCAGTACTCTCATCTATTTCTCCCCTTTTACCAATAATACGACACTTTGTGCTAAAACACCTTCTTCACGTCCCACAAAACCAAGCTTCTCACCGCGTGTCGCCTTGATTGAAACTTGCTCAAGCGCGCAATGCAGACATGAAGCAATATTTTTACGCATCTGTAAGATATGCGGTGCCATTTTAGGACGTTCGATCATGAGCAAAGCATCAATGTTACCAATACGATACCCTTTTTCTATCATCATCGCATAGACACAAGAAAGCAAATCTAAGGAATTTGCCCCCGCATACCGTTTATCTGTGTCCGGGAAATGCGTTCCGAGGTCACCTAATGCTAAAGCACCTAGAATGCTTTCTGCTATCGCATGAGTGAGCGCATCTGCATCCGAATGTCCAAGCAACCCTTTTTCATGTTCAATTTCTACTCCGCCTAAGATCAACTTTCTTCCATTCACCAGCTGATGAATATCACTTGATTGTCCAATTCGAAACATTTCGATCACCTACTTCATTTCAATTACTCGTATTATAGCATGATTCAATTAAAAATTTGATAAAAATCCATTCATTTGTCTTCTGCATAAAAAAGAGATAAAGCACATGATTTCTGTACCTTATCCCCCTTTTTATGCAATCCTTTATTCACTGCTTGTACCTTGATGAAAAAAATAGAAAAACAAACCTGCACTGATCAAACACAGCAACGCGCCAAAGAAAATCGATACGATGATAGAAAGCGCAGAAAACATTCCAAAAAACAAATTGGTAATGACTCCAACACCATCGATCCACATCGCATTAACACTCAGACGCGTCGCTCGATTCGCCTCAGTAATTTCTTTATTTTGTATCTCCAATTGAAGCGGCTGAAATAAACTATCCACCACCCGTATAAACAAAACGGCTCCTACGGCTGCAGATGCACGCTGTGCACTTGCTAGACAGACGCATGCTCCTGCCATGAACAGAGTGAACCACAAAATTGTTTTCTCTGTTCCCATACGATGAGAAATCTTAAAGGATAACACACTGAAGATTCCCATGCACGCTGATAGAATATAGATGGCTCCCATGCTGCTTTCTGACATGCCTAAGCGATCATATTGTACCTGATTCAAAAAAACCGTTATCGTCTGATGCGTCTGTGATAATAAGGCAACTGCTAACAAGAAGACGATCATTCTCCGTTTTTGAAACAAATGCTTACTCTCATGGATGATCGATATTTTCCGTATTGTCTCATCCTCTTTTACTTCTTGAAGAAAGAAGGATAACACCATCGCTCCCCCATAGCTGATTACTGTCAAAAACGCAGCGCTGGCATAATCTTCTTGAATGAATATCGAAAACAATACGGCTGCTGCAAACAATCCTGCCATACCCAATCCATAATAGATTCCAAAGACGTTATGCGTTCGTTCTTTATCACACGACAGATATAAGATGCTGCTATCCACACCTGATATCCCCGCCATAACGATACCAAGCAAGATCCGTTCTCCTAAAAACATAAGAAGATTCGTTGCCTGCCAAAATATGATCTTTGATAAAAAATAGAGGAACGAACAGATGATCATCGTCCTGCGATAACCGATCTTATCCGCCAGCATTCCCCACGGAATTTCCAAAAGAATACACAAAGCAAGTGAAACACTTTCGATCCAAGTGATCTGTAATACAGAGATACCCTGTGCTTGCCGATATAATGTAGCAATCGGACCATAGAACACCATACCCTGCAAAAAAGTCATTGCATATAAGATCCTGATGTTTCTTTTCATAAATACTGCTATCCTCTCTTTTATATGCATTGTGCTTATCCGTAGCGATTTACATGTTTTAGCCTCCCTTTTGTCTAAAAGTCTGTTTTTTTTATTATATGCCGCTAAAGAACTTCATGTAAATAAGATCTTTATCCTTTCTATGTTACAATAAGAACGTATAAAGAGGAAAGCAATCATGGAAATACGTTTAGCGACAAACAGCGATCTAAAGGACATTCTAGCAATCTATGCATTAGCAAGACAGCAGATGAAGATGAATCATAACCCAGATCAATGGGGTGACAGTTATCCCTCCCTTTCCACGTTGCAAGAAGATATTGACAAAAAACAGCTCTATCTTCTATCAATCAAAGATCAGCCCTGTGGAGTCTTTGCCTTCATCCTTGGAGAAGATCCTACCTATCGCTATATAGAGGACGGATCATGGGTCAACGATCTTCCTTATGGAACGATCCATCGTATTGCCTCCAACGCAATGCATAGAGGCATTTTCACTGCAGCACTGCAATTTTGTGAAACCCTTTGTGACAATATTCGCATTGATACCCATGAAAATAACAAGATCATGCAGCATTTGATCCTTCAGCATGGTTTCTCGCTATGCGGTACGATCTATGTAGATGATGGCTCCCCACGCATCGCTTATCAAAAATATAAAAATTAGATAATAAAAATCAAGCATTAGTTTAAGAAATTTTGATTTCTT
>CBCTZR010000076.1:0-9469 GCA_965151435.1 uncultured Merdibacter sp.
ATTGATGAAATATTTGTGACCGCGCGACTTTAGGCGCGGGGAAATGGAGGAAAAATGAAGAAGTTTTTTTGTTTATTGATCGCGGCATTCGTTTTAGTGGGGTGTGGATCTTCAAATGAGGAAATGCCACAAAAATCTGATGTAGAGGAATTAGTGGAACAAGCGCAGAAACAATATGAGCAATGGGCAAATTACTCCAATCGCATGACAAATGAATCCGACGATCTTGTTTTTCAGTATACAGAGGTCCTCTTTGACAACGGTATCCAATATTACTATCAAACGGCTGAATTAGCCAATGGTGGTGTGTTCATCCCTTCCGTTAATAAAATTGAAAAGAGTGGTGGAACTTTTTGCTCTTTGATGGAGAAAAATGGAGAGATTGTACCAAGTGATTATTCAGAGGTAACTGCTGACAGTGTTTTGGTAGAAGAACTCTCCAAAAACTTGATTGACAGCTTATTGGAGTCTTATGTGTCGAATGAAGAAACAAAAGATTTTTTTGATAAGACGATCGAAAAGGATGGGGATGATCAAATACTGGTGATCACTTGTCCAGATCTAGCAGCGTACAATGCTTATCTGCAGGAAAAAAATAAAGAGGATGACTATTATTCGACTCTAGAATACTCGGATTATCGTATTGAAGTTACATTTGATCAAGATGCAAATTTAAAAATGTTTGAAATAGACACAAAATATACAGTAGATGGTAAATCATACGAATATAATCCAAACAACGTCTATGAGCATGATATTACACCGACCTATACGGTGCAAGAATTGGATGCATTTTTACAAACGGCCAAAGAAAACAGTTAATTGACACCTTGAAAGAAACTCTCTTCCTTTGAGTGTGAGGAAACGTATAAAGAAGCTATCATCCGTTCACTTGATGATAGCTTCTTAATTTTTTGATTATTTCTTCGGTACGATTTCTAACCAATAGCCATCTGGATCTGTGATGAAGTAGATGCCCATCTCTTTGTTTTCAAAACAGATGCATCCCATCTCTTTATGCTTTTTATGAGCATTTTCGAAATCGTCTGTTTCAAACGCAAGATGAAACTCACACTCTCCTAGATCATAGGTTTGCGGATGATCTTTGAGCCAGGTAAGCTCTAATTCAAATGTGCTTTGATCATTTGAAACGTAAACGATCGTAAAATCCTCTTTCGTGATCCTTCTCGTTTCCTTTAAACCTAATGCTTCTTCATAAAAGCGAAGAGAAGCCTCCAAATTGCTTACATTATAGTTTTCATGAATCATTTTAAATTTCATTTTGATTGTCCTCCTATTGTTATCATAGCGCATTTTCTTTGATTTTGTATAAAAAAAACTCGGTCATCCCGAGTTATTTTTTAATGGTGGAGCGTAGGAGGATCGAACTCCTGACCCCCTGCGTGCAAAGCAGGTGCTCTCCCAGCTGAGCTAACACCCCATCTGTATATTTAAATTCAATGGTGGGCCTGAATGGACTTGAACCAACGACCTCACCCTTATCAGGGGTGCGCTCTAACCACCTGAGCTACAGGCCCATTCCATTGAATTGCTTATTTATAATATCACTCCATTCTTTTTGTGTCAACAAAAAAATAATTTTCTTTTGATTTTCTAGATTGAAAAATTCAATCGTGAAAAATTCAATTGGGATAAAAATAGAACAATAAACACCTAATTTTGGAAGAGATCAGCACTGTGACACAAGGTGCTCTATGTGTAAATACGTGAATAACCACCCATTGATCTATCTAAAATGGTTCCAAAGAAAACATCTATCAACAAGCGAACAAAACCTATCGTTTTTAGAAAAGCGCTCAAACAGTAAAATGGAGATATTGTAACCGGCATCAGCAATCCCAAAATGACATATACCAAATAATATAAAAAACAGGAAGATACATGAATCCCTTCCTGTTGAAAAATTTTTCTAGACGATTAAATAAACGCAGCTCAGACTCCTCTCTTCCATAAACCTCGTACTTCATTCAAACTCCTATTTGCAATTCAGAAATTCTCAGTGTATCCGGTCAATGGTAAAAGAAAGCTTCTGTTTTTCCACGCCGATCATCGTTTCACTTTCATTTTCTCTTCTGATGAACCAAAGAACACCATTTTCATAAGAATCGTAACGAACCTGTGCCTTTGGATAGCGATGTTCTAACTGTTGCTTGATCCGTTGAATCTGAGAAGGCAAGAAATCATCTTCTAAAATATGCAGATGTTCTACAAAATCATCGCTGCTATGTACTTGTACGCAGAAAAGATCCGGTTGAAAATTCGTCTCTTGTTCCTGCTCATTCAACAACAGCACAAACCGTTTTCTGCCGTCATAATACAACATGGGGTGCGCATACGTCGTCCAAGCGTGACAACGTGGACACTGGAACTGAAAATATGTCCCATCATACAGCTGTTTTTTTAAACGGTCATCAAAGGATGCGACCGCATAGGTTTCCTTTTTTAAGATCGTCGCATAGCCACATGCCCTACAATTGACAGGCACCAATCTGCTTTTCATAGAATAGAACTAGATGGCTCTCGTCGCCTGTTTCAACCATTCGCATTCTTCTTTGTTCAAATATGGGGAAATCTTGGCATACACTTCCGCATGATAATCATTCAGCCATTGACGTTCATACTGCGTTAACAGCGAAGCGTCGATGCCATCCAGATCAAATGGTACGAAGGTGATCGTCTCTAAATACATAAACTGTCCGTATTCATTTTTCTCACCTTTGCGAACGACGGTTTCATTCTCATGACGAATGCCATACTGACCTTCCAGATAAACACCAGGCTCATCGCTTTGTACCATACCTTCTTCCAATACACAGCTATCATTTCGTTCCGGAACGACGCGCCAACGGAATCCATTTGGTGCTTCATGCACATTGAGCACATGCCCGATACCATGTCCAGTACCGCACTTGTAATCCAGATCGAGATCCCATAATGGTCCTCTTGCTAAGATATCCAGATTCATACCGCGGCAACCATATAAGAAATGCGCTTTGGCGAGGGCGATCATCGAACGTAACGCAGTTGTGAAGTGATAACGGCATTCCTGTGAAATCGGTCCAAGAACGAAGGTACGCGTGATATCAGTCGTTCCTTCGTAATACTGTCCCCCGCTATCGACCAACAGCATCCCTTCCTGTTCTAATTCGACATCGCTTTCTTGCGTCGCACTGTAATGCATCATCGCCGCATGATCTTTATAAGCGGCAATCGTTTGGAAGCTCTCCTCGATAAAATAATCCTGTTCTTTTCTGAAAGCTAATAATTTCTCACTGGCTGAGATCTCTGTAACTTTCTCTTTTCCAACCGTGTGTTTCAACCAATACATGAACTTAGTCATCGCAACCCCATCACGAATATGGCAACGACGAATATTTTCCAGCTCTACTGGATTTTTCTTCGCTTTCATCAAAACGATCGGATTTGGCTGATTGATGATCTGCACGCCATTTGGTAAAGAAGATACGATCTTATAGTTCGTATTTGCTTTATCCAGCAATACATGACTATTTTTATCCAGATGTGAAACATCCTCATAAATCGCTTCATATGCTTTTACTGTCAGATTGATCTGATCAAATTTCGCTTTTAGATCTTCACTCAGACGCTCTGCATTCATATAGAGCGTCGCCGCATCCGCTTCGATCAGCGCATAACACAATACCACTGGAAAACAAGGAATATCATGACCACGCATGTTCAATAGCCAGGCGATATCATCAACACGCGTAATGATATGAGCATCCGCTCCTATTTGTTTCATCTCTTCACGCAGATCGCTCAATTTATCACCTGCGCTTTTACCCGTGTACTTTTCCTCTAAAGCAAAGGTTTGGCTCGCCGGAAGCGCTGGGCGATCCACCCAGATCTCTCCGACAAGATCCATATCACATTGGATCACAATCTGTTTTTCTTTCAGTGTTTCCTGTAACTTTTCGACCATGGCCGTATTCATCACACGACCATCAAAGCCCAAGACAGCGTTATTTGGTAACACTTTCGCCAAGTATTCCTCAATGGTCAAAACGCCTTCTTCACCCATGCGCATCAAATCGATACCGCTGCCCTCCAGCTGCTTTTGCGCTTGGATAAAATAACGTCCATCCGTCCACAGTTTTCCTTCTTCTGCAGTAAATACACAAGTACCTGCGGACCCACTGAATCCACTCATAAACGCACGTGCCTTAAAATAATCGCATACGTATTCCGTCTCATGAAAATCAGAGGTCGGTACGATATAAGCATCTACATGATGACGCTTCATCTGTTCGCGAAGCAGTTCTACTCGTTTGGTAATCTCACTCATATTCATTGCCTCTCTTTCTCTGATTTTATATTATACAACGAACCGTATAAAAAACAATCGCTATCCGCCTGATGAGCTGCTTTTACAAAGCAACTCATTCATTTTTTCTTCTTTATACCGATCCAAACGAAGAGCGATCCCATGCAAACACCTAAAGCAGGCCAAATAAACCAAGAAGAAATGGCAGCCGTTTTCACCTTTTCAACAACTGGTTCATTTACAAAGAAAATTTCATAAGGATCATCTTTACGACAGGTTTGTTCATCGATGATCACTTTTCGGACCTCTTTACTGCATACATATCCTTTAGGAGCGATCGTTTCTTTGATGTAATAGGTTCCTAGCGGAAGATCTTCAAAGAGGATCTCCCCATCCTGAGCATACACCGTTTGCAGCAATTCTTTGCAATCTTCCTCTGCATAGAGGGAAAACGCATAATCGCTGGTAAGGATCCTTTGTTTTGTACGAGCATCTTTTTTGATAACTGACAGATCGGTCAACGGGTAATTATTCATCGTGACCTTACATATCTCTCCTTGTTTCTCAGGCACTTGGAAGACGATATCCTGGGCTAGATCATACCCTTCTGCAGATTGGATCTCACGCAGAGTATAGGAAGCTCCGCCCGTTAATCCATCTATCGGATGTTCTTGTAAACCGGTCGTCCATTGTTCGACGATCGTTCCTTGGTCATCCAGAAGAACTAACACACAATCTGCTAGCGGTTCTCCCTTTTCATTTACTTTCGCTATCGTAACATGTGTGAGATCATCTTTCATCTGCACCACTTGTACCTCTGCCGTATCCTTGATCGTAAATTCGATCGAGTCTGTGATTGAATATCCTTCAGGGGCGATTGTTTCGATCAACTGATACGTTTCATTCACCGTTAATCCTTTTATGCGATGAGCACTGCCATCTGATACCCATTCATCGATCAATTGACCACTGGTATCGAGCACTTGCAAATGCGCCCCTTCTAGCCCTGTTTCCCCGCTCAGATCTGTTTTTGATATTTCCACTGTTGTCTGATCATTATAGAGCTCAAAGGCGATCCATTGTATATCTTGTTTTTGATCCGTAAATTCTGTATCAAATAGATGATGTATGGTCACTTCATTTACATAACCTTTTGCTGCTTTCGTCTCTTGCACATACCAAAGGGCATTCGGATCACCAGCATTCTCATATCCTTCAGACAGATTCACGCTCTTTTCATTCTCATCCAAGAGACCATCGATATCTTCCGGAGTAAGATCGATGGGCAGGTCCACGGTGAAGCTCACCATCCCATTCTCATCTGAAATGGCAGTGGCGATCAATGCATTAGGCTCCAGGATCACTTCTCCATCATAGTTATACACTTTTCTATTTGCATTCAGACTAAATTCTGCACCTTGTACAGGTATTTTTGTTTCGGCATCCAGCTTTTGTATCGATATGCTGACCTTTTGACGATCATTCATAAACGTTTGAAGCTCACTGAAAACCACAGCCGTTTCTTGATCACCATAAGTTAACTCTACATATTTTATTTCATCACTCAACACATATCCAGCTGGAGCACTGACTTCGTGAACTTCATATTTTCCTAAAGGAAGTTCCTTTGACACACCCTTCCCCTCTTGATCCGTCGTAATCGTATCGACAACGGTTCCGGCTGAATAAATAACTGAGCCATCGTTCGATGGATCAAGAATATCCTCACAGGCAATAATTTCCGCAGTCATTCCTTCGATTCCACGTTCTTCATAAACAAACTGTCCATCTTTAAAATCAACGAGCACTTCCCCGCGTTTTTCGATCTTGATCTTTCCTTTCACAGCTTGATCGCTCATTTTCACTGTGATCACAGGAGTGGTTTCATCCGGCAAGGTTTCATAAGCTGCATTGCTGGATACTTTAAATTTCACTGGTTCCGTTTTGAGCACATAGCCCTCTGGCGCTTTGATTTCTTCAATCTGATACTCACCTGCATCAAAGAGATTTCCACTCACTACGCGTCCTTCTTGTGTCGTCGTCCAATAATCAACATAATGCGGAAAAGGAAAACTCTCCCAATAGCCAACATATTGGTTGTTGGAAAGATCGCGGATCTTAAAAGAAGCACCGGCGATCTGTACCCTTTTCCCTGTATCCGCATCTATTTTTTCAATCGCGATGACCGCACGAAATTTTTCATCGTTGAAAACACGCCAAGGCTGTGGAGTACGACTGTCTTCTTTTATATCTACGATGAAATCCGGAATTGCATAATGATCATTCGGCACTTTTGTTTCTCTTACGACATAGGTTCCATAGGGCAATTCCTCAGAGATCGCATACCCTTCTTCATTCGTCACCAAAACAGCTGCTGTTTCACCTAACGCATTTTTAGCAATTGGTGCCGCTTCCCAGCTACCGTATCGATCAATATCTGCTTGTGCTTTGATCGTAAATTCAACACCTGCCAACAGATCGCTTTGCCCACTGCCATTGTCCGATAATTTGATGATCTGAAACGCCTGTGACTGCACGCGCTCCTCTACGACCTGATCGACGAGAACAACCGCTTTCGTTTGTCCTTGATAAGAAAGCTCGATCGGATACTCCTTGTCATTTAACGTATATCCCTCGCTGGCTTGAATTTCTTTTAGATAGTAGCTGCCCAAATATAAATCAGAAACACTTGCTTTATGTTCGCTGTTGGTCGTCAATTCGCTCACCAGCTCACCTGCATGATAAAGAATCGCATGATCAGATGGATCTACGATATCTTCTCTGGCATATAGGCCATAGATCGCATGTTCCAGTGTCGCTTCTCCTTGTGCGTTATTTCCTGTTTGACTATCCTGTTTTTCAATCCTGATCGTACCTCTTACACGTTCATCCACGCCATTCACTTCAACCAGTTGTTCATTCTCGCTGATCGTTACAGGATATTTCGTATCATTTCGCACATAGCCATCCGGTGCGATCACTTCTTTTACATAATACTTACCAAAACGCAGATAATCACTGGAAGCATAACCGTCCGCTACGCTCGTAAGCCTTGCGACTTCCTGATCGTTGCTTGCATCATAAATCGCATAAACCGCTTTTGCTACCTGTTTCCCAGAATCTTTATCCGTTTTTCGAAGCAATATCTTTCCCTTTTTCCAATCATTTTGTGCGGTATAGGTTGTAACTTGATCCGCTTGTACTTGAATTTGACGAATGGTTGAATCCAACACGAGATGATCTGGCACACTCACTTCCTGTACATAATAGGTTCCCGGCAGCAGATCCTCGACCATGATCGTCCCATCACTTCCCGTTGTAAAGATACCGATTGCATCATGCATATCCGCATTAGATGATATTTTAAAAGCAGCATCTGCGATCGTTTTCCCATCTTCATCTACTTTTGTTATCTGCATTGCCCCATAGGTATTCACTTTGAGATCAATTTGAAATTCTTTGGAATCTTCTACCTTAAAGGCAACCACATCTTGGGAGGACGCCGCATTATACAGGATAGATGTTCCAGCACATTCCTCACGGACCAATTGATAAGTGACAACTGCATGTTTCGGTGCGTCCTCACTTACAGAAATCGTCACTTTATTTCCATTTTTGGCCACCGTGACGCCCTTGCTTTTCGAAACAAGATGATAATTCGAAAAAACGCCGTTGGTGTCATTCAACGTGATTGATTTTCCAACATCTATCGTGTATTCTTTACCAGCAAAAGAAGGAATAGAGCCAAACAACTCCTCTACCTTCTTATTGATTGTTTTCTTTTTCGTTTCATAAGACGAATACGATGTGCTGTTTATGGTCGTTCCTAACAGTTCCCAGATCATCAATTGTGTAGTCAGATAATCTTCATCGTTTTGATCAGAGAGATGCCATCCAACGTAGGCGATTCGTTCCATCTGTGTCTTTTGCGCATTGCTATACTCCTGAGCCGTATAACTGCTTCCACTTTGTACAAGAACCCCAGGTTGTACGCAAAAAGCGATCGCACCATCCGCATAGATGTGTTCCATATATTCGCCCCATGCATTATAACCTTTATCATCGACCACATTATAGCTGAAAGGAATTCGATCCTTCGTCGTTATTTCCGGTTCTGCCCCTTTTATGGGAAATTGAAAAAAATCCAACAACACAACGACTAATAAGATAACGATCATCCATCGATTTGTTCGTAAGCTTTTGTATTTTCGTTTCATCACTTTTCTCACTCCTCCTCACTTTAGCGAAACAATTCCCTGTTTCTGGGTGGATCGCGTTTTTTCCCCATCTTTCCCCTCCATTCACAAAAAAAAGGAAGCATCTCTACTTCCTATACGCCATGAAGAAACGCTCCCCTAATCATTCATTCTTTTACATAGATCAAACGCTGTTGTCATAACCTCTTCCTTACAATTATTGCAAGCCTTCAATTCTCATCGACCGGATCTTTGATTCGCATCATCAGGCGCAATGGTTGCGCTCCTTCTTGATAATAGATCTCTAACCTATAAGCTCCAACTTCCAATACGCTATTTTCATCGATCATGATATCATGTTCACCGCTTTTTACGCGTATCGTAAACGTATATCGATCATCCAGCATTTCATAATCCTTGATGATCGTATCCAAAGAAAGATCTTTGATCGGATTTTCTCCATATTCTAAAAAAACAGTATCTGTCTTAAGTTCTGGTTTTTCACTACAAGCGCTGACAAAGATGAACAGCCCAAGAAGCAATGCGTACCTCCATGTTTTTTTCATTGGAATCCCTCTTTCCCTATACATTTTTCCTGCATGATGATTTAACGTGCTTCCTTATGAATATTATATCATCTTCTTTGTTAAGATAAAAAAAGCCGCTCTATGGCGACTGTATGGTCTATGGCTGGGGTACTTGGATTCGAACCAAGGAAATGCCAGATTCAGAGTCTGGTGCCTTACCGCTTGGCTATACCCCAATGACTAACGGAACGTTAAACATTATATATGAAAACAATCCCGTTTGTCAACTGTTTTTAAGAAATTACAACATTTGTTTTTAAGAAATTACAACATTTGCTGTTTTTAAGAAATTACAACATTTGCTGAAGTGAAAAGTTTATTTCCGCTTTAGATAGTGAGAAGTAGATTTTAGTCTTTCACTTATTTCCTCTTTCCTTTTT
>CBCTZR010000077.1:0-9003 GCA_965151435.1 uncultured Merdibacter sp.
CGAAGATCGACGCATTGATCGATCGTACGGACTACAATGGTGATGATCATTTCTTTGATGAGTTCTTGGAGAAATGGGACCGCGGAGAATATCACGATTAAATAACTTGCGGATAAATTGAAATTGACAGGAGGATGAAGGATCCTCTTGTCTTTTTTTATACTCATGTTAGGTTCGTTTGTCTGTCTTGATCGGATCTTGTGAATAAAGCGCTTTTGATTAGGATTGATACAAGATTTGTTGAGGAACATAGGATGAAAAATCATTTTCAAAATAAAGGCGGAGATCGTTGCATAGTTTATTTAAGCGTATAACGGATAGTGGAGAGGATAGGCTAATAGGGGAGGTTGTCACATGAATAAAAGGATACGATGGTCGGATGGGCAAAATCTGTATGTCAATAAAGATACATCGCTGGAGAGTATCTGTGCTCATCTGCATGAGGATGGAGTGAAACAGATTGTTATCCAAGGAAAGGATGAGCAAATGATCGGATTTGTGCCACTTTTTCAGATTTTGCGTTTGTTATGCAATGATGCGAGCTATCTGGATACGCTGATCACAAAGTTTTCTATATCGGAAATCGTGCGAGCGATTGATGGAACACTTCTTTATCAGCCAAAAAAAGAAGTTCATTTTAAACATTTTTTACTGATGCCCTCATCAGAACAAACTTTGTATCATCACTCACTAGTCATCTGTGAAGGAAATCGCCATGCACTTGCATGTCTATTACGGACGCATGCGAGCTGTGTAATTGCCGCATCACAGGAGGTGGTCAGCATGTCGTTGATCCAAGAGGCCAAAGCACAAGGGATTGCATTTATCCAAACAAATTTATCTGCTGTTGAAGCCGCACATGCTATATGGAAAAAGATACCTGTCTGGATGTTAATGAAACGTTTTTCCTTGCATGGGTAAAGGTTTCTACTTATAATAAAGTGGCAAAATGCGAACAAAAGGGACGTCTGCAAAGGAAAGAAGTAGATTATTTCTTTCTGGCAGCGTTCTTTATGTTTGTATGATGTACCATTCGGATTGCTAACAGGATCAATCAAAGTCTGCGATTCGGAAATTCTCCCTGTTTTTTCAACGGAATGTGATATAATGGGGGTACGTTTTGAAGAGGTGAGAATATGAGCAAGTGGATCGTCACATTGCATGACGCAAAATCAATTCGGGATCTGAAAGCTGCTGGCGCAGATGAACTTCTTCTTTCACTTCCGTTTTTTTCGTTGCGTGGAGCACATCTGTTTGCGGAAAATGAGTTGAAATCACTGATCGATGACATTCATGCGCAAGGCTTATCGGTGGCGATCAATTGCACGCGCCTGTTCATGGAAGATGAATTGGAAGAGCTTCGTCGCTTTTTACGTTTGTTGTTAGCGTGGAATGTCGATCATATTTATTTTGCGGATGAGGGAGTCCTTTATGAAGGCCTGCAGTTAGGGATGGAACAGTGCTTTATCTATCAGCCTGATACGTTGATCACTAACGCAAAGGATGTCGCATTCTATTTGAAAAATGGGTGTGCTGCCGTCTCGCTTTCGCGAGAGATCACCTTACAGGAAATCAAACAGATCGCTAAACAGACAACAGGATGTGAATTGCTCGTTCACGGACGGTTTTCCATCATGCATAGTCGTCGCTTTTTACTAAGTAATTATTTTAATTTTATCAATAAAGAGGTGCCACCTACAGATCAAGGTGATCTTGCTTTACAAGAGGCTACTCGTTTATCGAGAATGCCGATCATTGAAGATGAAAGTGGCACACATGTGTTCAGCGAATATACACTACAAAGCATCGCGCAGATCAAAGAACTGAAAGAGTCGGGGATTCAGCGTTTTCGCATCGACAGCATCTTTCACGATGATGCCTGGGCAATTGCAGCATTACAGTGTTATCGTGAGGTCTTAGATGGAAAATCGCTTGCGCAAGAGATTTCTGCACGCTGGAATACACAGCAGGAAGAGGCTTATAGCGAAGGCTTTTATTATACGAAAACGACATTGGTGAAGTGAGGTGGAAGAATGGATAAGATTGAACTGCTGGCACCGGCAGGCGATCTAAAACGATTGAAGATCGCATTGATGTATGGTGCGGATGCGGTATATATCGGTGGACAGCAGTTTTCGCTGCGTTCACGTGCGAGCAATTTCTCGTTGCAGGATATACAGGAAGGTGCTTCCTTTGCACGCTCCTTGGGGAAAAAGGTACATGTGACATTAAATCTGCTTCCACATGAAGAGGATCTTACCGGTTTGAAAGAATACGTTCTTGCGTTGGCTGGGGCTGGTGTGCATGCCGTGATCGTCGCTTCGCCAGCAATTGCCTGTTATGTAAAACAGATTGCTCCTACATTAGAAGTACATATTTCCACACAGCATTCCACCACGAATGCTTCTGCGATTCGCTTTTGGAAACAACAAGGGATGGATCGCGTCGTGTTGGCCAGAGAGTGCACATTGGAACAGATCAAAGCAACTTGTGCACATGCGTGCTTGCCTGTCGAAGTATTTATTCATGGCGGAATGTGCATTTCTTTTTCCGGACGCTGCGTGCTGTCCAATCACATGACCAACCGGGATGCGAATCGCGGCGGCTGTGCACAGAGCTGTCGTTGGAAATATGCAATCTACGCGGGAGATCAACCGATTCACGATTCAAATGATCTCTTTTCCATGTCCAGTAAAGATTTGCAGGCAGTTCGTTTTATTCCGGATTTGATCGATGCGAAGGTTGCCAGCTTAAAAATTGAAGGGCGTATGAAAAGTGCGTATTATATCGCGACTGTCGTTCATGCATATCGCATGTTGATCGATGAATATATGGAAACACATTCTTTAAGTGAAGAACGTATCGCCTTTTATGAAGAAGAGATCGCAAAGGCGGAAAATCGACCCACGGGACCAGGTTTTTATTTAGGGCAGCCAACACCACAGGATCAGCTATACGGTATTAACGGGGCAGGCGTTACACAGGAGTATATTGCAGATGTGATCGCTTATGATGAAGAGAACAAAACAGCGCTACTGCAAGTGCGTAATCACTTTTATCCGCATATCGATGCGGAAGTGTTCGGACCGCACAGCGCTTCTACGCGTATGCGTATTGAAGAAGTATATGATATGGAAGGAAATTGCCTGGAAGTGTTGAATCAGCCGATGCAATATGTAAAAATACGAAGCGAGAGGCCATTGGAGCCCCACGCGATGATACGAAAACTATATGATCGTACAAAACGACATGTCTATTAGTGAGGGAGAGAAGAAAATGAAATTAAACCACAGTTTCTTTTATACGATGCGCGAAGACGCAAAGGATGAAGACAGCCGAAGCGGAAATCTGCTTGTACGCGCAGGGATGATCAAGAAGACAAGCAGCGGAATCTACATGATCATGCCGATGGGAAAACGCGTATTGGCAAAGATCGAACACATCGTACGTGAAGAGATGGACCGTTCTGGTGCACAAGAATTGTTGATGCCTGCGATGATCTTAGAAGATGTCTATGAAAAAAGCGGACGCAGGGAAGCGTTTGGCTCCAATATGTTTGCACTGAAAGATCGTTATCAGAAAAATTATGTGTTAGGACCGACACATGAAGAATTATTTGCGGTAGCTGCTTCCATGAAAGGAAAATCTTATAAGGATTTTCCATATAATCTTTATCAGATTCAGACGAAATATCGTGATGAAACGCGTCCTCGTTATGGTTTGATCCGTGTACGCGAGTTTATCATGAAAGATGCATATTCCTTTGATGTCGATCTCGATGGCTTGGATGTCTCTTATCAAAAGATGTATCAGGCATATTGCAATTCATTTGATCGCATGGATATTCGCTACAAGATCGTTAAAGCGGATACTGGCGCGATGGGTGGTTTGCTGTCAGAGGAATTTCAGGCGATCACCAATATCGGTGAAGATATCGTGGTTGGTTGTGAACATTGTGATTTTTCAAGTAATTTGGAGATTACTGAGGTTGTTGATTCCGGCGTAGATTCAACGGAAGAAATGAAATCATATGAGATGGTAGAGACACCAAATGCTAAAACCATTGAAGAAGTTGCCGCTTTTTTTGATCGTCAAGTGTGCGATTTTGTCAAGACGCTCGTATATCGCGTAGATGGTAAAACGATTGCCTTCTTGCTCCGCGGTGATCGTGAATTAAATGAAACAAAAGCGTTGAAACTGCTGGGAGCTAATGAAATGGAAATGGCTGACTTTGCGGAAGTGGAACGCGTGACTCATGCACGTGTTGGGTTTGCTGGCCCGATCGGAATCGATTGTCCGGTGATCATGGATCGTGAAATCACGCATATGCGCAATTTTATCGTAGGAGCAAATAAGAGCGATCACCATTACGTAAATGTAAATCTGAAAGATTTTCAGCCACAGATGGTTGGCGATATCGCTCAGGTTCATGAAGGAGATCGCTGTCCGATCTGTGGTGGTCAGCTGAAATTTGAACATGGCATCGAGGTCGGTAACCTCTTTAAGCTTGGTACGAAGTATGCGATGACGATGGGCTTGCAGTACCTGGATAAGAATAATCGTTTACAACCAGTTGTGATGGGTTCTTATGGGATTGGATTGGAACGCTGTATGGCGGCAATCGTCGAACAGCACAATGATGAACACGGAATAATTTGGCCTTTGTCAGTTGCTCCATATGCAGTCAGCATCGTTATCGTTTCCATGAAAGATGAGCTGCAAAAAGAAGTGGCAGAAAAACTGTATCGGGAATTAGAGGCAAGTGGGGTCGAAGTCATTTTGGATGACCGCGATGAGCGTGTCGGTGTCAAGTTCAAGGATATGGAACTGATCGGAATTCCTTATCGTGTCACCGTAGGTCGCGGAATCAGCGAAGGAAAAGTCGAACTCGTTGATCGGGCGACAGGAGAAAAACAGGAATTGAGCATAGAAGCTTGTGTGGAAGAGCTGAAAAAGAAGACGTTATGATAAAAAAGACAGATCCGATGAACGTATGCTGTTCATCGATCTGCCTTTTTCTTAATAACAAGATCAGGATTGTTGAAAGCGATTCGTGATTTGTGTACCCATATGTTCGAGAGTGGATTCATTTAGACAACAGAGTAAAGATAGACAGCATTCGTTAGCATCGAAGCTATTCAAACCAAGAGTGTTGGTATAGAATGAAAAGTAATTGGCATAATGATATAGAGCGGAGCCGATTTTGTCGAGCCCTTTCTCTGAAAGCTGATAACAATGCCTATTTTGTACCAATAATCCCTCTTTTACAAATTCAAGCAACATACGACTTACGCTTGCGCGTGAAACGCCTAATTGGATCGCTAAGTCGATTGGACGAAAAGGATGCAAAGGATTTGGATGCAATAAAGCAATGCTTAATAAATATCGTTTTTTTGTTTCAGTCAATGCCATAAGTTCACTTCCAATCGTTCGGCCATCAATAGTTAGTTTCAGCTAACTGGTGTATAGTCAGTGTACCTTATTTTTGAAGCAATGTCAATTTCTGTAAAATAGAATCCAATAAAAATGTTAGAGGTTGCTAACATCGTGCTATAGTGAAAAAATAACGGAAAAAAGTAAAAAATAGATGAAAAATCCCGATGAAAGCACTTACACAAAATGAAAAATTTTTCTTTTTGTTTTGTTTTTTCGTTAAATCATGTATAATAACCGTATCGTGA
This sequence comes from uncultured Merdibacter sp., assembly GCA_965151435.1. GTDB lineage: Bacteria > Bacillota_I > Bacilli_A > Erysipelotrichales > Erysipelotrichaceae > Merdibacter. The sequence continues at coordinate 5,682 of CBCTZR010000077.1, forward strand.
AAAACAGAAGGAGGAGTACTATGAAAGAATCAATATATTTGAATGATGATCTTGCGATTATAAATTTTAATAAGGCCTACCCAAAAAACGGAGATGATTTTTTAACTTCGTCTACATTTGCTAATTTTGTGCGGATGTATATCGAGTATTTAAAAACCTTCGATGAAGACCTGTATTTATATGCGCTTCAGGGAAGAAGCGCTCGAGAAGCGGCATTTGAAATCATCAAACTGTTTCGTATGATGAGAATTTTTCGCTGCGAAGAAATTGAGTCAATTTATCTCAATGATAAAGCAAAACTGTTGGAATTCGTAGATGAGCTCTATAACTTCTGGAAGAAACATCAGCGTTTTTCGGTGGTTTCTAGCGGTATGGCACAATCATTAGGAGCAGAAAGCTTCGTTTTGCTGGATTCGAACTTTAACAATTTGAATCTTTCTTTGTATCGTATGATGGAAGAACGTGTCATGGGAAGAAAGAATCGTGTTTACCGTCAGATGCAAGCTGGAACGAATGCGGCAGTCAGCGTTCGCTTAAACCAGACGAAGCTGAGTGAGAAATATAACTGTTTACAGGAAATTCCATTTATTGACACGGTGATGTTGCGTACACCGATGATCCTGCATCCAAAATCAAACAAACGTACGGGTATGTTTACAGAGAGAAAGGATAACCCGATTGCAGACTTTACCGGCGATGGGGATACTTGGTTCTGTTATCCATGCAAGATCGGTTCGCTGTTGGCATTCATTTATTTCCATCGTGATTTCTTTGCTTCAGCTGTTTCGTTAGGAAACTTGTTTGAATTGGCAAATAAGGATGAATGTGAACAGAAACCGGATTTGATTTGCTTGTTTGGGAATGAAGATGGTAAAGATGAAACAACGTTCTACCATGATGAAGAAGAGGATATCTGGGTAGGTTGCGTGAGCTATAATCAGCGAATCGAATACTTTGGCTATCTGAAGAAGATGTCATTGACGCTGCATAACTTGGCGATGATGAAAAAAGGATGGTTGCCGATTCACGGAGCTTTTGTCAATATCACGTTGAAAAACGGAAAGAAAAAAGGCATCATGCTGATGGGAGACTCCGGTGCAGGGAAATCAGAGTCTATTGAGGCATTAAAAGCATTAGGAAATGAAAAGATCAAATCGATTGAAGTTGTGTTCGACGATATGGGTACGATTCACATCGAGGATGGTGTGCCTTATGGCCAGGGTACGGAAATCGGTGCGTTCATCCGTTTAGACGATTTGGATCCAGGAACACCTTACCGAGATATGGATCGAAGCGTCTTTATGTCGCCAGAATCTAAAAATGCGCGTGTTATCACACCGGCTGCTCCATATGATATCGTATCGACTAATCATCGAATCGATCTATTTGCTTATGCCAATAACTATGACAATAAGATGGGACTGCATCGCTTCCAGAATATGGAAGATGCAAAGGCAGTTTGCAAATTAGGAAAACGCATGGCATTAGGAACGACGCAGGAAGTCGGCATTTCCACGACTTATTTTGCGAACCCATTTGGACCGATGCAAAAGCAGGAGGTTTGTGAACCGTTGATCGATAAAGTGTTCGAATGCTTAAAGGACAACAATGTGTTAGTCGGAGAGATCTACACGCATTTGGGCTTTAATAAAGATGAGCGTGAAGGATTGGAAGTCGCAGCGCAAGAGTTGTTGGACTTCATTGAAAAATATTAATTTCAACTGGTTGAAACAACGAGAACAGGTGTAGGGGATATTTTGGATACACCTGTTTTTTTAGAAGGAAATAAGCGATAAAAACAGGGAAAAACGAAATTTAATTCATGCTTACATATTGCATATTTAAGCGAGGCATTGTATCATATAAAGTGTACGAAGGAGGAATTTTGACATGTCAATTATTGTTGATGTTTATGCAAGAGAAGTGCTTGACTCCAGAGGTAATCCAACAATCGAAGTTGAAGTGACAACAGAGAGTGGAGCTTATGGACGCGCTATCGTACCAAGCGGTGCAAGCACAGGAGAAAGAGAAGCGCTGGAGTTGCGTGATGGTGACAAGAGCCGCTTCATGGGTAAAGGTGTTCAGCAGGCGGTGAAGAACGTTAATGAAATCATCGCTCCAAAAGTAATCGGTAAGAGCTGCCTTGACCAAAATGCAATCGACAAGCTGATGCTGGAATTGGACGGCACTCCATTCAAGAAGAACTTAGGTGCAAATGCTACATTGGGTGTTTCCATGGCATGTGCATTAGCAGCTGCAGATTTCTATGGTATGCCATTATATAAGTATTTTGGCGGATTCAATGGAAAAGTATTACCTGTCCCAATGATGAACGTTCTGAACGGTGGTTCTCATGCGGATTCTACAGTAGACTTCCAGGAATTTATGATCATGCCTGTTGGCGCTAAAGATGAGAAAGAAGCAATCCGTATGGGTAGCGAAACATTCCATAACCTGCGCAAGGTATTAAAAGCTCGTGGATACAACACGAACGTTGGTGATGAAGGTGGTTTTGCTCCTTCTTGTGAAAAGGGTAACGAAGAACCATTGGAATTGATCGTTGAAGCAATCAAAGCTGCTGGTTATGTTCCAGGTGAAGATATCTGCATCGCAATGGACGTTGCTGCTTCTGAGTTCCATAATCATGAAACTGGTTTGTATGAACTGAGCAAATCTGGTCAGGGAACAAAGACAACTGATGAAATGATCGATATGTATGCAGAATGGGTTGAAAAATATCCAATCGTTTCCATCGAAGACGGTTTAGGAGAACGTGACTGGGATGGATGGAAGAAACTGACAGATCGTTTGGGCGACAAGATTCAGTTGGTTGGTGATGACCTGTTTGTAACGAACCCTTCTATCTTAAAAGAAGGTATTGAAAAAGGTATTGCTAACGCAATCTTGATCAAAGTTAACCAGATCGGTACATTGACAGAAACTTTCGATGCAATCGAAATGGCTAAAGAAGCAGGATATACTTGTGTAGTTTCTCACCGTAGTGGTGAAAGCGAAGATACAACAATCGCTGATATCGCTGTTGGTTTGAACGCTGGACAGATCAAGACTGGTTCTATGTCAAGAACAGACCGTATCGCTAAGTACAATCGTTTGATCCGTATCGAAGATGAATTGAACGAACGTGGCGCAAACAACATCGCTCAGTACTTAGGAAAGAACGCTTTCTACAACATCAAAAAGTAAGAGAAGCAAGAAATTGATTTATAAGGTGAATCTCTATTCATTTGCATATGCAGGTGATGAGATTCACTTTTTTTGGTAATTTAAACTATCGTGTGGGTGTTTGAAGGTACGCCTTTAA
>CBCTZR010000078.1:0-8838 GCA_965151435.1 uncultured Merdibacter sp.
AAGAAATCAAAATTTCTTAAACTAATGCTTGATTTTTATTATCTAATTTTTATATAGGTTCTCGCGCTAATCAAAGATAAGTCGAACTCTGGTGAAGGATGAAATGGTTTTTATGATAAGTTAAGATGCCTTCTTTTTGCATTTGGCTCAGTGTTTTGGATAAAGCCGTGCGCTCAACATTTAGATAATCTGCCATTTGTTGGCGATTAAAAGGTATCAAAAAGTCGGTGTTGCCTTGTTTGATCGCTTCATTGGAGAGGAAGCGCATGATCTTGGTGCGTATGTGTTTAGAGGAAAGGCAGATCATCCGATCGGTCCATTGCCTGTTTTTTTCCGCACTGAGCTGCAGTGTATTATACAACAGTTTTGCATACCAGGATTTTGAATGGTTTTCAGGCAACAGCAGTTTTTGTAAAGGGACGAAGAGGACATCACAATCTTGTATGGCGATAACATCCACCATCATCTTTTCCTGCGAGAGAGCATAGCTTTCCGCAAAACATTGTCCTTGGCGGATCTCTTGCAAGATCATTCGATTCCCCCATAGATCGATATATTCGATATGGATCAAACCTTGATGTAAGACAGCGAACTCCTCTGTTTGATCACCGACGCAGAAAATCGTTTCCCCTCTTTGATAATGAACGCTTCGCAAAGGATTGCTGTGTAAAAGATCTTTTTGTTCTTCATCTGTAAATCCTTGAAGGAATATAGCGAGAGGTTGATACATAAAATCCTTCCTTTCGTTGTTTTGACCACCGACATTCTGCATTGTATTGTAGTATAGTCGATATGCATTTACAAGGAGGATGCATAAATGAAACGTAGGATCATATTGATTGATGAGAAAACATGCAATGGCTGCGGTGCTTGTGTGCATGCGTGTCATGAAGGAGCGATTGAATTGATCAATGGAAAAGCAAAGCTTATACGGGATGATTATTGTGATGGATTAGGAGATTGTCTTCCTGTTTGTCCAGTAGGAGCGATCTCATTTATAGAACGGGAAGCACAACCCTATGATGCGCATGCAGTTTTGCTTCATCAGGCAGGCAAGAGCACAATGGGGTGTCCGGGGACGAAAGCGATGTCTATGCACACAAACTTTGAAGATCGCGGCATACAAGGTTCTAGTGCATTGGGACAATGGCCTTGTCAGCTTCAGCTGGCACCGACACAGGCTCCTTATTATCAAGGGGCAAACTTGTTGATCGCGGCAGATTGCTGCGCTTATGCATATGCAAACATGCATCAGGATTTTATGAAAGGAAGCGTCACCTTGATCGGTTGTCCAAAATTGGATCATGTTGCGTACCAAGAAAAACTGACCGATATTTTGTGTAATAACGATATTCACTCTGTCCAGATCGTTCGCATGGAGGTCCCTTGCTGTAAAGGATTGGAGAATGCAGTAAAGCAGGCATGGATCAATTGCGGTAAATCCATACCATATAAGATGACGATCATCACGATAGATGGAAAGATCTTTTCTTGATCTTTCCATCTTTTTCTATCCCAGCAATTACCATCTCTAATTCAAGTGTAATCACATGACAAATTCAAAGGGGGTTGCTATAATCGCCAGTGAATCGTGTCATTGAACACGCATGAAGGAGCCGATGATGAGGGGAAAACGACACTATGATGTTTATTCAAACAAAAAAATGAGGAGCACACTGTTGATTGCGATGGTGGGCATTTTTTTGTTAGGGACAATTTCTTTCCATTTGCTGGAAAAACGAATCAATGATTCTTTTGCGATGACCATTCAAAAAGAAGTGGTAGAGATCAGCCGTCAAAATGCAGAGGCGGTCAGCAGGGAACTGAAAGCAAAACAGCTGTTTATGCAGACGATCGCTGCTGATTTTGCTGAAAGTTCAATTTTGTCTAAAGAGGAGATCTTATCACGTCTAGAGAATTATGCGGAGCATTATCAATTTTACAATATGGGTGTGATCTATCCAGATGGGAAAGGCTATACGCTGGATGGAAACTGTCTGGATCTTCATAGGATGGAGTATTTTCAAAGAGGAATGCAAGGAGAATCTGTGATCACCAAAAGTTATCCATCTGCTGCAGGGAATGGAGAAATGCTAAATATTTTGACAGCGCCGGTCATGAAAGATGGAAATGTCCTCTATTTGATCAGTGCGACTTATCAGTCTGCTAAATTTGCTGATCTGCTGAATGTATCGTTTTTTGAAGGAGCAGGAAACAGCATCGTCGTCGATTGTGAGGAACGTTCGATCATTACTTTGCAGGATGGTGAAGTCAATACATATCAAGATCTGACACAGCATTTATCACTGCAGCAGTTAGTGGAAAAGGGGACTAGCGATCAAATCGATACGTTCTCTTATCAAGGAAGAACGTATTATCTCCACATGGATGCCATCGATGTGGAAGACTGGTATCTGTTGACTTACGTGGATAAAGAAAGTGCTTTTGTCCATGTGGAACAGTTAAAAAATGAAATCATCTGGCTGATCGCTGGTCTAGGCGCTTTACTCTCTATCATCGTGCTTGCTTTCTTATCGCTGTATTGGCATCATCAGCGAAAGATCGATACGTTGCTTTTTTATGATGGTCTCTTGGAAGAGAAAAATTTTACTTATTATAAGATGCGGTTTTATCAATTGCCAAAAGAACAAAGAGAACATCTGAGCATCCTTGTATTTGATATCGATCGGTTTAAAGATCTGAATCTGTTTTATGGAAGTCAAGCCGGGGATGAACTGTTACGCTATATCAATCGCATCTTCAAGGAAGAAGCAAAAGAGTTTCACTTATATCGGGATCGCTTTGATCACTTTGTTGCGGTGATCCACACGCAGTGTGAAGAGAAGATCCTCGCGGTGATACAAAAGATCCAACAGCGAATGGAAACAGATATACGACAGGGAACTTGTATCCCTTTTACGCTGTCATTTGGTGTCTGTACGCTGAAAGAGCAAAGAGATCTGGCAACGGCCTTGATCAATGCGACGCTGGCAAAAAGTACGGTCAAACACAGTGCATGGAAAAAGTATGCGTTTTTTGAAGAAGACATGAAAAGACACAGCATGCAAAGCGTAGAAGTTGAGTCAATGTTCAATCAAGCACTGGCAAAACGTGAATTTGAAGTGTATTATCAACCGAAGTATGATATGCGCACGAATATGCTTATCGGCAGTGAAGCATTGGTACGTTGGGTACGTTCATCACAAAAAGTCATCTCACCTGCTCATTTTATCCCGCATTTTGAAAAAAATGGACAGATCATCTATCTGGATGCGATGATCATCCATCAGGTTTGCCAACAGATGGCAGATATGAAGCAAAAAGGATTGAAGATCCTTCCTATATCCATCAATCTTTCTCGTTTGCATCTAAAAGATCCTTGGATCATTGAAAAGATCCGTGACTGGATCCAAGAGTACCAGCTGGAGCCGAATCAGCTCGCATTTGAAATCACGGAACGCGCGTTCTTTGATGATGCGGCATTGATGCATGCCTTGGTGAAAAAACTGCATGAATTAGGATGCAGAGTAGATATGGACGACTATGGAACAGGTGCTTCCAGTCTGCACTCTGTCGCTCATGTCGATTTTGATGTGATCAAATTAGATCGTTCGTTCATCGTAGGCATTGGCAATGAAAAAGTGGAATCTGTGATCAAGACCACGATCGATCTAGCACGTCGTTTGCGGTTGCAATTGGTTGCGGAAGGTGTTGAGACCAAACAGCAGGTTTCCTTTTTAACGATGAATGGATGTTATTTTGCACAGGGATTTTATTTTGCGAAGGCGATGGATATGAAAGCGTATATGCATGCATTAAAACAGAACATGAAGATGGAGGAAGTATGAAAAGAATCTATGGAAAGATTGCAATTCTCATCGTTTCATCAACCGTTGCCCTGCTGTTGTTGCTGATTGGCAACCATGTATTCCATATGCTTTCTGATCATGCATATTATCTTGAAGACCTCTTGCAAGACGTACAAAAAAACATTGCAAGAGAAATCTATGAAGCGGGAAATGATCAGGCGATCGAAAGAGTATTGAACCAATCTCCCACTGATTATCAAACGACAATCGCATCCATCGATAAAGGGGATGGAACATTGATCGCCATGACAGAGAATAATCAAACAGATGTTTATATTGATGCGATCTTAAGCGATGAACAAAGGTTACGTTATCTCCAAGAGCGGGCAGATCAGGGATGGGAGATCATTCATGCGAATGAAACGAAATATATGATGCAGGTGATGACGTATGAGAATGCATATCTGATCGCATTACGTGATATCGGGGTTTTAATTGAAAAGACATGGCAGCAGATGCTCGTTACGATTTGCTTTGCATGCTTGATCTGCTTGGTTGTGATTGCTACACTGTATCGATTGCTGGAGAACAATTTATTTTATGATCTGCGAAAGGTCAACCAGCAGATGCAGAGGATCTTACAAGGACATTATGTCGTCGATTGTCCAACCTGCCGATTGAAAGAGCTGGAACAGACGATTGAGGCCATACGTGCGCTGATGCATGGCTATCGGCATAAAGATGAACGGCTGAATACATTATTTGGTTCGATTTCACCTCATTTGGCGGCATTTGAATGTTTGCCGCAAGGAGGAGGAAATTTCTATTCCTCTTCCTTGTGGGAATTGCTGCATATACAGGAAGAAGACCGTGCTTATTTTCAGTCACATCCAAAAGATTTTCAACATTTTCTCAGGGATTTGAATCAACAGAAACGTGCAGATGGAATGGTGTTGTATCAAGGAAATCATTTAGAGATCTTCTTACACGAACTGTATGGGGAGATGGTGGGTGTCATCATTGATCGTACGAAGGAAGAGAAAGCAAAGAAAAGACTGGAGCTTTCCTTAGAAAACGAAAAACAAAAGCGGACGTTAGATGATCTAACGAGAGTCTTAAATCGTAAATCTTTTCAAGAAGCGATCGAACGATCACTTCTGCTGAAAGAGAAAGGGACGCTGTTATTGTTTGATCTAGATCATTTTAAGGATATCAATGATGCCTTAGGGCATCCACAAGGAGATCGGGTCTTATGCCTGTTTGCGTCAAGATTAAAGGAATTGTTTCGTCAAAGTGATCAAATCGGACGTCTGGGAGGAGATGAGTTTGTCGTCTTTCTTCCAGATCATTTCACAGATGATGCGTTGGAAGCAAAACTTACGTATACGTTGGAACAGATTCAAAAGACATTTCTTCCTTATGCGTCGTATGCGTTGTCTGTGAGTATCGGTGTGAGTCAAATTGCGTCTGATACAGGAATCACGTCTTATGAAATGTTATATGAAGCTGCTGACAGTGCCTTGTATATCGCAAAACGATTGGGTAAAAATCGTTTTTATATCAATGCCAAAGGCATTCGCTGCATGGTCTCTGTGTGTCAATATTGTAGAAAAGAGTGTGCACGTCGTGAAGTATTAGGCTTGGGTAAATAGAAGGAGGACGCTATGTTGTGGATGTTATTTGGTCTGATCGTTTCATTTCTTCTGGCTTATTATGATCCTAAAAAGCGTTTCCTTGTTTTGGGGATGAGCTGGTTTATCGCTTTATATTACTTGGTGTGGCGAGTTTCGATCATACCCATCGGAAAAGGCTGGTTTTCTTTTGTCTGTGGCACATTGTTATTGATAGGAGAAATATTTGGATTGCTTACCTTTTTGATCTTTCAATATCTGTTTAGCGGAACCTATCGTCCAAAACAAGTGGGATGGGAAGTATATGCGGAAAAAGAATTACCGATCATCGATGTATTGATCTGTACATATAATGAACCGCTTTACCTTTTAGAGATGACGATGGCGGCAGCGTTAAACTTAGATTATCCGAAAGATCGATGCAATGTCTATATCTGTGATGATGGGCATCGTGAGGAATTACGGCGTTTATGTCAGCGTTATGGAATTCATTATTTATCAAGAGAGGGAAATGAAGGAGCGAAAGCTGGAAACATCAATTACGCACTGACAAAGATAAATGGTGATCTATTTGCGGTATTAGATGCAGATATGATTCCAAAGCAGTCTTTTCTAAAACGAACGGTCGGGTATTTTCACGATCCGAATATGGCGTTTGTCCAGACGCCACAGGTGTATTATAACCAAGATGTTTATCAGTATCATCTTCGAAAACGCATACCAAATGAGCAAGATTTTTTTATGCGCGATATACAGAGCGCACGTGCCAGCAAGGGAGCAGTGTTGCATGTGGGAACCAATGCCTTGTTTCGACGAGAAGCTGTTATGCAAATAGGAGGTTATCCTACTTGTTCGATTACGGAGGATATGGCAGTTGGTATGTTGTTACAAGAAAAAGGGTATGATTCGCTGTTGATCAATGAAGAGCTGGTGTTTGGTCTATCGGCTACGACTTTACCGGAATTGGTCAAACAGCGAGATCGCTGGTGCAGGGGAAATTTACAGGTGCTGCGTCATCTGAATCCTCTTTTTAGCAAAGGTCTCACCTTTTCACAACGGATCGCCTATTTGGATGGAGTATTCTATTGGTTTGCCAATCTGCAAAAGCTCGTTTTTATCTTATGTCCATTACTCTTTTTTCTATTTGATTGCGTTTTGTTGGATGCCTCGGTTTTTCAATTGATCGATCATTATGTTCCATATGCCCTGGCACAGTTATTGGTCACCCGGCTTTTGTCACCGCGCACGCGTACGATGCGCTGGGGACATTATTATGAAATGGTGATGGCACCATATCTTTCATTTTCGATCTTGAAAGAACTCTTTCACATAAAAAGTACTTTTCAGGTCACTTCAAAGGAAGTTCGCTATGATCGTTCACAATTTCAAGCGTTATTGGTCCTACCTCATCTCTTATTATTGGCAGTCACGCTGTTTGCTTGGTGGATCGCATTCTTGCGTTGGCAGGACGGAACGCTGCTTTTTTCCTCTACGATGATCAATGTGTTTTGGAGCGCTTATAATGCGAGTGGGATGATCATTGCTATCCAGGCAGCCTGGCAGCGACCGATCTTTCGTAAGAGTGAGCGCCTTGAGATCAAAAAGGAAAAAGCGCTTATGATCCATACGCAAGAAGGTATATTTGCGGCAGAAATGATCGATCTTTCGGCACAAGGGTGCGGTATACGCTTTGTAAAAGAAAAGCCGTTGGAGATCAACGGCTCAATTGGAATCGATTGGAAAGGATATCGCTTGGAGGCTCAGGTCATTCGGCAGGATGCTGCAGGGATGGCGTTGTGCTTTGAAAATTTGAATCCAAAACAGTTTCGTTTCATCATGTCACAATTCTGCGATGCGCTGACCACTTATTACAACGTAGGAAAAAAACAAATCTATGCAGAAGAATCTATCAAGCGATCTTAATCGTGTTTTTCTTGTACAGACCCGAATAATAATAAAAGAGAAAGACAATAGAGGTAATGATCCAGGTCAAAGGATAGACCATGAATACGGCGAAGAGGGAAAGATCTGGTAAAAATAAGATCCAGATCGAACGAAGACCGATGATTCCAACTGCAGTGATCAACGTAGGGATCATTGTATTGCCCATTCCGCGAAGTGCGCCAGAGACTAAGCTGATCGGTACATAAGTGATCCAGAAGGGAACGATCCAAAAGATGATCTGTTTACCTACAGCGATCACGGCAGGATCATTGTTGAATAAGCGCAACAAGATAGGAGCGAACAAACACATGAGAGCAGACAATAAGACAGAGATGCCAAGAGCGGTTCCCATCCACCAATTGATGCCTTTTTTGACACGGTCCATCTTCCCGGCTCCAAAGTTCTGACCGACAAACGTCGTGATGGAGATACCAAACGCCTGCAAGATCATCCAGTAAATAGCATCAATCTTTCCATAAGCGGTATTTGCCGCGATGACGTCTACGCCAAAATCGTTGATCTTGGTAGCGATGATCAGATTGGAAAATGTATAGAGAATGGATTCAATCGCTGCTGGTAAGCCAATCTTAAAGATATCTTTTGTGTTCTTCACATCCAGGCATAAATCATGAAAATGGAAACAAAGTGCATCTTGGCTTTGATGCAAGGAGAGAAGAACCAAAAAGGCTGCGACAGCTTGAGCGATGACGGTTGCAATGGCAGCACCGGCGATGCCCCAATGAAAGATGTAAACAAACAAGATGTCTAATACGATGTTCACAAAACAAGAGGCAATCAAAAAGTACAGGGGATGTTTTGAATCGCCGACAGCACGCAGGATCGCACACCCCATATTATAGATAAGCATAAAACAAAGTCCGCTGAAGTAAATGTATATATAGTTTAAGGAAAGATCTAAGATTTCATCAGGGACATGGAGGAAGATAAGAGCGCTGCGTGTTGAAAAGATTCCCAAAATGCTCAATAAGATACCCATGATGATCGAGATTGCAATGGAATTATGTACAGTACGTGAAATCTGATGATAGGTTTGTGAACCGAAATATTGAGATACCAATACAGTTGTACCGCTGGAAAGTCCGACGAAGAAACCGATGTATAAATTCAAATAGGTCGATGTCGTACCGCCTACGGCAGCTAATGCCTCTTTTCCTAAAAAATTACCGACGATCAATGCGTCGACAGTATTGTATAACTGTTGAAAAAAAGTACCTAATAAGATAGGAAAAAAGAAATAGAGCAAGGGACGGATGATCGATCCTTGGGTGATGTTTGCCGACTGTGCCATTTGCGCATTCCTCCTTTGACAAATCTTAATTATAAGAATGTGAAGAAGGAAAATCAATAAGATGCAAGAAAGAATTACATGTTGATTGTATATTACACATTTAATAACTTAGTTACTGTATCGAGTGGGGATAAATAACCAATAG
>CBCTZR010000079.1:0-8660 GCA_965151435.1 uncultured Merdibacter sp.
CCTATATAAAGCACATATTTACATTCATGCTATTTTCTAACTGTCAAACTCCCGTGATATCGCTTGAAAGAAGAAACGGTATTGCCTTTTTTTATTGATGCTTACGGAAGGTGAAATCAATAACAATGATGTGTAGCCATCATTTTTATGATACAATATATGAGTATGCATGAGAGCTTATCAAAAGGAATACAGCTATGAGGAGTGGAAATGTGAACAGAGGGAAATTCATCACATTTGAAGGAAATGACGGTAGTGGGAAAACCACGATCAGCCGTTTGGTATTCGAAGAATTACAAGCACAGGGAGTTCCTGTTATCTTTACAAGGGAACCAGGCGGTATCGAGATCGCAGAACAGATACGTAAGATCATTTTGGATCCAAAAAATGTAGGGATGGATGCACGTACAGAGGCATTGTTGTATGCGGCCAGCAGACGTCAACATCTCGTGGAAAAAGTGTTGCCTGCATTATGTGCGGGGACGCATGTGATCTGTGATCGATTTATTGATAGCTCGCTTGCTTATCAGGGAATGGGACGTTCGATCGGTATGCAGGAGGTTTATGATATGAATCTGTTTGCAACAGAAGGATGTTTGCCGGATCTGACCTTGTTTTTGGACGTCAGCGTAGAAGAAGCGATGAAACGCATGTCTGGACGCAAAACAAAAGATCGCCTGGATCAAGAGAGCAGCGCTTTTCATGAACGGGTGCGATTAGGATATGAAAAAGTAAAAGAACTCTATCCTCAGCGTATTCGGGTGATCGATGCGCACCAAAGCATTGAACAGGTGAAAGAAGCTTGTCTGCAGGAAATTGAGAGGATCTTGTCACATGCATAAACAAGAACAGCTGCGAGAACAACAGCCGATCGTGTGGCAGACGCTGTATAATGCTTTGAAGAAAGGTACATATGCACATGCATATTTGTTTTATGGACCAAAAGGCACCGGTAAAAAAGATATGGCAATCTTGTTTGCGCAGAGTATTTTATGCAAACAATCACCGGATGTGTTTGCCTGTGAGGAATGCAATGTTTGTAAACGCGTAGCTGCAGGTGAATATGTCGATTTCTGCCTGATTGACGGCAGTGAAACATCGATCAAGAAAAATGATGTGCTGCGTGTGCAGGAAATGTTTGCGAAAACAGCATTAGAAGAGGATCTGCATAGGATCTATATCCTAAATCAAGTGGAAAATGCAACAAGTGAAGCGATGAATTCGTTGTTGAAATTTTTGGAAGAACCAGTGGAGGGCATCGTTGCGATTCTCGTTGCTGATCAGTTAGAATCGGTGATGCCTACGATCGTCTCTCGCTGTCAATGCATCCCTTTTCATGCGTTGAATCGTAAAAAGAGCTACGAGCAGGGCGTGAAGCTTTGCGATGAATTTGACGCATATCTGTTAGCGAGCTTGCATTGCAGTGCACAGCAGATGGTAAAGATTGCTGAAAGTGAAGATTACCAGCATGCACGATATGTCTTTTTTGAAGTGATGCAGCGCTTAGGGAAGAACAGTGATCAAGCGACTTTGTTTTTGGAATTAGAAGGATATCCTTCTAAGAATAAAAAATTAGGAAAAACATCGTTTTCCTGGTTTTTAGATATGATGTTGCGATATGCGAAGGATTGCACACAAGAGACGATCGATTGTAAAGATGTATCTTATCGCTCTTTGTGGGAAAAGAAATGTTGGAGCCAACAGCAGTTGATTGAAGTTATCCAGATCTTATTGAACAAAAAAGATCTGCTGCGTCGTTCAATCAATTTACAATTATTGGCCGATCAACTGATGGCAGAATTAAAAGAGGTGAAATGATGAGCGAAGAGAATAATAATCGAGATCGTGCGCGTAACAAAAACCGCGCGCAGAATTCGACAGATCAAAACAATCAGAATAAAGAGAAAAAAGGTAATCGCAAAACAGAGAAGAAAGCAGAAAAGCAAAGTGACAATGTGAACACAAAAGCTTCACAGGTTTCTAAAGGGAACGCGGAAAGTGCGCATTATCGTTATCTCGCTTATGTCAGTTTTAAAGAATCAAGAAAAGTCTATACGTTTGGCTATGATGAGACCGACCTGAAAGTAAATGACAGAGTAGTTGTGGAAACCGTACGCGGCCAGGAACTGGGAACGATCGTAAAAGAGTGTGAACCATTCTTTGTACAAAATAATGGTATGGAGATCAAACCGGTCCTGCGTAAAGCAACGCAGAAAGACTTAGAGAAAGAACAAGAAAATATCGAGAAAGCTAAGCGGGCAATGAGCATCTGCGATGAATGTATTAAAATGCTTGGTCTGGACATGCATTTGATCGAAGCAGAATATACACTGGATTGCAATAAGATCATCTTCGTGTATGTTGCTGAAGAACGTGTAGATTTCCGTGAGCTCTTAAAAGAACTCGCCAGTCGTTTCCGCTGTCGTATTGAATTGCGTCAGGTAGGAGCCCGTAATAAATCAAAGATTATCGGCGGTTTAGGAATGTGCGGGATGGAAACTTGTTGTTCGCGGTTTTTGAATGATTTTGATGTTGTATCGATCAATATGGCAAAAAATCAGTTGTTAGCGTTAAATATTCAAAAATTGAGCGGACAGTGCGGAAAGCTGATGTGTTGTTTGAAATATGAAGATGCACAGTATAAGGAAATGCGTCAAGGTTTGCCAAAATTGAATGCACAAGTGGAATACAAGGGAAAAAAATATCGGGTGACAAGCATGAATGTTTTATTACAGCAAGCAAAGATCGAAAATAAGGAAGATGTGCAGTTCCTGGATTTTAAGGAACTGTGGCCGGATATCGATTTTTCCGATCGCTAGAGATGAAAACACAAAAAAGTTTTGAAAAAGAATCCCCGACCTTGTACATCGTTGCCACCCCGATTGGCAATTTAGGAGAATTGACGCCGAGAGCAAAAGAAATTTTAGAGACTGTAGATGTCATCGCAGCAGAGGATACGCGAACGACGATGAAGCTGCTCTCCCATTTTCAGATTACGACGCATTTGATCGCGCATCATAAATTTAATGAAACAGCAAGCAGCAAAGGTATCGTTGCCCTTTTGCAAGAAGGGAAAAGTGTAGCGATCGTAAGTGATGCCGGCTATCCATTGATCAGTGATCCAGGGAGTGAGCTCGTGCGGGAAGTCATCCATGCCGGGTTTGCGGTAGTACCTGTTTCTGGCAGCAACGCCATGCTGAACGCGCTTGTCGCAAGCGGACTTTCCCCTCAACCGTTTCTGTTTTATGGCTTTTTATCAAGCAATGAGCGACAGCGCATCAAAGAGCTGCAGACGTTGAAGCATCAGACGATGACGCTCGTCTTTTATGAAGCACCGCATCGCATCGAGAAGATGCTGAGCAACTGTTTGGAAGTGTTTGGCGATCGCCAAATGTGTTTAGCGAGAGAATTGACAAAAAAACACGAAGAGTTTTTGCGTGGTTCCATACGGGAGATCATCGGCGAAGCGGCTAAACGAAAAGGTGAAATGGTTGTGATCATCGCCGGTTATGAAGAGGATAAAGAACAAGATGTCACACAGGCGATGCCATTGTTGAAAGAGCATATCCAGAGTTATATCAGCGAAGGTATGTCGACCAATGAAGCGATCAAACGCGTGGCAAGAGAACGCGGATTATCCAAAAATGAGATCTATAAAGAGTATCATGGATTGAATTAAAACAAGCAAAGGAAAGGTGGAAATGCGCATTGAGATGCGTTCCACCTTTTTTCATGAACTATCCTTTACTTCTTCTATATTACGTTTTAAGATAGGATTTAGTAAGAGGATGTTTTAAGAACACATGATCGATAAGAAGAATCATTTATTCTTTCGAAACATTTATTTCATACGCTATCTGTCAATCAAACTTTTTTTCATAGAAAGCTTGATTTAAACAGATTCGAACATAGGTTCGACAGTATATGCATTGAGTCTGGCCATTCTAGATTTTATACTTTATTTGAAAGGATGACAAAAAATTTGTCTATAGGAATGATCATATGGAGAAAAACAGAGAAAAATACCAGGAACATTTTTTACTGGACGAAAACACGGTCATCGACTATGTCCAAGAGACATTCCATTATTTTTCGGATGAAGCGAAGCTTCAGGCAAAAGAGATCGGCGATGGCAATATAAACTATGTATTTCGAATATGGGATGAAAATACCGGCAAATCATTAGTGGTCAAACAGGCGGATAAAAGACTAAAAACTTCTGGTCGTCCACTGAGTTTGTACCGTAATAAGATTGAGGCAGAGATCTTGCGGATAGAGAGCCTGTATGCACCGAAACAAGTTCCTGTGATCTACCATTATGATGAGAAGATGTATGCTTTAGCGATGGAAGATATCTCTGCTTATCATAATTTAAGGAAAGAATTGATACAGGGTGTAATCTATCCAAATTTTGCACAGCAGATTTCTGATTTCATAGTCCATGTATTGATATCGACAACCGATGTTTTGATGGATCGCCACGAAAAGAAAGAACATGTCAAACATTTCATCAACATTGAATTGTGTGATATCACTGAAGATCTCGTCTTTACAGAACCCTATAATGATTATAAAAAAAGAAACATCCTGACAAAAGGAAATGAACGATTCGTTGATAAGGTTCTCTATGAAGATCAGGAATTACAAACGGAAGTGGCAAAGCTTCGTGATTCCTTCATGAATCATGCACAAGCTTTATTACATGGAGATCTGCATTCAGGTTCGATCTTCATCAATGAAGAGGGAATAAAAGTCATTGATCCGGAATTTTCATTTTACGGACCGATCGGTTATGATGTAGGAAATGTGATCGGAAATTTATTCCTCTGCTGGGCAAGCAAGCTTTATTCATATAACAATGACTGTGATTTCTTAATGTGGATCGAAAAAACGATCATTGATATATTTGATCAGTTTAAAGAAAAAGCGACAAAGAAGCTGATCGAAGAGGCAAATTGTAATTTATATACAGATGCGTTCATCGCTTCTTATGTTCAACAGATGATGAGCGATGCCATAGGAATGGCAGGAACAGAAATGATTCGCCGCGTCGTCGGTGATACGAAAGTCCAGGAGATACAAGAACTGGCAGAAGGAAAAGAAAAGATTGAAATTGAGCGGATATTGATTTTGACAGCGGTGAACTTCATCAAAAACAGAGAACGCTATACATGTGGCGAGATGTTAACAGAAGAATTTATAAGAATGAAAGAAAGTGTGATCGTATGATTTATCCTCATGAAAGAAGAGCCGATGATGCCTTGGCGTTTATGTTGAAATTTGAAAATGTAGCATGGTATGAAAACGGCGTCGTAAAGATACTGGACCGAAGAATTTATCCGATAAAAACGGAGTATGTTGTCTGTAAGACCTATGAGGAGGTTGCAAAAGCAATCAAAAACATGGTCACACAGAGTGAAGGACCTTATGTCGCAGCGGCGATGGGTTTGGTATTAGCGATAAATGAAGTAAAAGATCAAACGAAGGATGTGATCATCACACAGGCAAAAAAAGCGGCTTACTGTCTGTCACATGCAAGACCAACCACATCACAACAGATGATAGGCATCGTCGATGAAGGGGTGAAGAAGGTCACGTCCGCAGTAGATCAAGGCGTTGCTGGGAATGCATTAGTAGAGATCGCCATGGAATATGCAGTCGGCTATATCAGTAATAACTACAAACGCTATACGGTGATCGGAGAATTGATGGCTGAACAGATACCGGATGAAGGGACGATCTTAACTCAGTGTTTTCCAGGAACGATCGTTGGTACGATGCTGAGGGCATGCAAAGAAAAAAATAAGCATATAAAGCTGATCTGTGCAGAAACCAGACCCTATTTCCAAGGATCCAGATTAACGGCAAGCGTCGCTTGTGATATGGGCTTTGATGTCACCGTGATTTCAGATAATATGCCTGCTTATACGATGAAAAGCAAACAAGTCGATCTGTTCATGTCTGCTTCAGATGTGATTACCCAAGACGGGCATGTGATCAATAAAGTAGGAACATTTCAGATCGCGTTAGCTGCGCATTATTATGGAATTCCGTATTACGTGACCGGCACGCCGGATCCCATGCATCAAACGATAGATACGATCGTGATCGAAGAGAGAGAACCGGAATTAGTGATGGAAGCGATGGGACAAAAAATTACTATGGATGGAGTCAAAGGCTATTATCCAGCATTTGATGTGACACCTCCGGAATTTGTGACAGGTGTCGTGACGGATAAAGGAATTTTCTCTCCCTATGAATTAAGTCGATACTTTACCCAGACAGAACAAAAGTAGGAGGTAAAACACATGTTAATGGAACAAGCAAGAAATGAAATCGTAAAATATGGAAAAGTGATATCTAAAAAACTGACAACCGGGACTTCAGGCAATTTGAGCATTGCAGATAGAGAGAAGAAGCTTGTGGCGATTTCTCCTTCAGGGATTGATTATGATCAGCTGACCCCAGAAGATATCGTCATTGTAAATTATGAGGGAGATATCATCGAAGGAACAAAAAAGCCATCCAGTGAAATTGGTTTACACTTAGGTATTTATAAACAAAATAAAAATGCCAAAGCAGTTGTACATACGCATGCCTTATATTGCACGATTTTTGCATCTTTGAATATGCCGTTGCGATCCGTTCATTATGTGTTGGCAAGTACAGGATCTGATCATGTACCGGTCGTAGAATATTCGACATATGGATCAAAAGAACTGGCTGAGAAGGTGTCCGAAAAAATGAAAGATTATAATGCAGTGTTGATGGCAAATCATGGCATGGTTTGTTGTGCAGACACTTTAAAAGAGGCAGTTAGTTTAGCAGATACTTGTGAATGGGTTGCGGAATTACAGTACAAGTGCATGACGATTGGAGAACCGCAGATCGTGCCAAAAGAAGAAATTGATCATGTGATGGAATGTTTTAAGCACTATGGTCAAGAAGAGGAAACAGAAACATCAGCTCATGATAAGTAGATAATTAAGTGACCAAATTATTTTTGCCCATCAGATTTTTCGGATGGGTTTTTGTATAGTTAGTTAGTGCTTTTCATGATGTTCCTGTTTCTATTGGCATTTTGATTTTAACTTCAAAATGCGTTTGAATGTTTTATCGATTTTTCAAGAATGTAATATTGTTAAGAAGTAATTCATCTATAAGCTCATAAATTAGTAGTATATAGTTCGTAAGTCAAGGGTGAGATAGACACTTCATTACAAAAATAAGGTTAAATTCGGGATAGTTTTAACTCTCTTTAATGTTTTCTTTTCTTCTTGATGTTAAAATACGTTCCTCTTAATTCGTTTCCTATAGAAGTTTTTAACTTTGCAAATCAAGCGTTTGATGAGCTAGACCGATTACTGGATCGTACGATCGTAAAATTTGTATTTATGCCATTTCATTTGGAATATGTAAAGTTGAATGAAGCGATGATTCGCGGTAGAAAAGAACAGATAGAAAGACAGTTCAAACGCTTATTAAAACTGAAATTGACAGAAAAACAAAAGCAAATCGTCTATGTGAACGGTTTTAATTATTATTTGTCTGAAAATGATGGAAAGAAAGTAAAACAGTTCTATCGATTGGTGAATACGTTAAAGGAGGAAGAGATTAAACAGAGTACACGTATTTCTTATGATATTTTTCATGAAAAAGGATATACATACTTGGATGAAGTATTAGAGAATTACAAACACTGTGCCGATGAGGAAAAATATGTGAATGAGTTCTTACTCTCTGTGATGTATAAAAACAAAGGCGATCATGAAAAAGCTGCGTATTATGAAGAGTTATCTAAAAAACACGTAGCATAAGTATTTTTGTCAATGCTATTAGAAGAAGAGATGTTCGATCAAGATCTTTGTGCCGATCAACAGGAGGATGATTCCTCCAAATAGACCGGCATATTTTTTTAAGACGTCGCCTAATTTGCTGCCGAGATAGACAGCGATAAAGGAAAGGATAAATGTGGTGACTCCGATGATCAGTATGCTAGAGAAGATGTTCACTTTCAAAAAAGCAAAGGTAATGCCTACAGCTAATGCATCGATACTTGTCGCAAGAGCTAGCAACAAAATATGCGTCAAGGCGAGATTACATGAATTTTCCTCTTCCTCTTCTTGTTTAAATGACTCGTGGATCATATTGATTCCGATAAATCCCAATAAGAGAAAAGCGATCCAATGATCGATTGATGTGATCATCGATTCAAATAAGGTGCCTCCTAGCCACCCGATCAAAGGCATGATTGCCTGAAAGAGTCCAAACCAGAAGGCTAATGACAATGCGCATGAAAATCGATTGTTTTTTACGCTCATACCTTTGGCAATCGATACGGCAAATGCATCCATGCTTAGACTAATACCAATCAAAAATACTGCAAATAATGACATAATCGGATCCTCTAAAAAAAAGACTTACACGTGAAAAATCACGTATAAGTCTCGCTATTTCAGTTTAAGCCAGATTCACTGTGGAATCATTGTGTTGACTTAATCGCTCGTTTGAGCCAGCTACTCCCTTAAACATGTTTTATGATAACAAAATATAAAAAAGATTACAATTCTTTTCGTATAATAAAAGTAGGAAGAAAAGTATCCTACTTATAAGAAAAATAAGAAAGTATAAAATGTATATTGTGATGTAGGAGTTAGACA
>CBCTZR010000080.1:0-8527 GCA_965151435.1 uncultured Merdibacter sp.
TCCTTACATTACAGGACACTATTCTTTTATATTCCGCAATTACTTGACACTACCTCGAATGAGGTTTCTTCTATCCAAGCCGCTGTCACTTTATTTTCCGTTTAGCATCCTAAGAACTGTTGTTATTTTTGTGATTCGCGTTTTCTTTTCTTCTTTCTTCTTTTATAATAACGTTAGCAACAAGATAAAAGGAGAAACCGGATGCATCCTAGAGATCACGATGAAAAGCGCACGATAGTGCTCACATCTATTTTTCTGCTTTTAAGCATCGCTACTCTTATCCTCGGATGGTTTTCTATCCCTCATTTATTTCATTCCAATGAGCAGAAGGCTAAGATCACAGCTTTATCCAGACAGTATGCAATCATTGATTTCAACACCTTTCTTTCAAAAGAACCAGATCCAGCATCGCTTTTAGATGAGAAGATCGAACAGATGACATTAGAAGAAAAGGTAGGACAACTTTTTATCGCGCGTTGTCCAGATGAAGCAGCAGCAGAAAAAGCAAGGCAATACCACTTAGGCGGGTACATCTTATTTGCTGATGATTTTGATGACAAAACAAAAGAAACGATCCAGCAGGAAATTCAAAGCTATCAAGATCTGGCAGATATTCCATTGTTCATCGGTGTAGATGAAGAAGGAGGAATCGTCAATCGCATTAGCATTCATCCGCTTCTAAGAGCAGTGCCTTTTTGGTCTCCGCAAGATCTGTATGCAGAAGGCGGTTTAGAGCTGATCCGAAGCGATACAGAAGAAAAATGCCAGTTGCTGCACAGCTTAGGGATCAATTTAAACTTTGCCCCTGTCTGTGACCTCTCAAGTGACCCTGATGATTTCATCTATCCGCGCACGTTTGGAAAAGATGCACAAGCGACAAGCGAATATGTACAAACAGTCGTCGAAGTAATGAATCAAAATCAGATAGGCAGCGTATTAAAGCATTTCCCCGGCTATGGCAACAATGCGGATACTCACACAGGTCTCGTCTATGACCATCGCTCCTATGATACGTTTGTCTCTAACGATTTTCTTCCATTTGCAGCTGGTATTCAAAGTGGTTCAGGCATGGTCTTGGTCTCTCACACGATCGTCTGTTGTATCGATGCCGATGCCCCGGCATCATTATCAAGCCGCGTCCATCAGATTTTACGACAGGATCTTGCCTTTGACGGTGTGATCATCACCGACGATCTAGCAATGGCTGGCGTAAAGAAGTATTGTACAGAGGAAGAGATTGCTGTACGAGCGATCTTAGCGGGTAACGATCTGTTATGTTGCACAGATTTTGAAGAACAGATAAAATATGTCCTAGCTGCAGTAGAGGATGAAACGATCAGCGAAGCGCAGATCGATGCATCCCTGCGGCGCATATTGAATTATAAGATACAACTCGGTATCTATTCCCTTAATTCTTAAGAAAGGCGTGAAACGATGGAAATCAATTCTTTACAAAACGCACAAGTCAAAAAATGGGCAAAGCTTAAACAAAAAAAATATCGTGATGCTTATGGTTTGTTTATTGTTGAAGGCATGCACTTGATCGAAGAGGCACACAAAGCTGGACTGATCGAACAGATCCTATGTTTGAAGGATGCGCCGCATCCTTTTCAGGACGAACCTTGTATTTATGTGACCAAAGCAATCCTAGACAAGGTTACGGACAGCGTATCCGGCAGTTCCATAGCAGCAATCTGTCATTTCCCCACATCGAAGGCGTTCTCCTTTAAGCGCTGGATCCTATTAGATCACATACAGGATCCTGGCAATATAGGGACGATCATCCGCACTGCTTATTCATTTGGTTATGATGCTGTGTTTTTATCGCAGGGATGTGCGGATCCATACAGTGAAAAAGTCATTCGATCCACACAAGGCGCCCTGTTTCATCTTCATCTGGAGACGACCTCTTTGCCTGCGCTCGTTCAAGAATTAAAACAGCACTCGATTCCCGTCTATGCAACTGCACTGCATCGAGACAGCATCCCTTTATCAGATGTGACAGTGCCTGAACGCTTTGCCGTGATCTTTGGAAATGAAGGGCAAGGCGTCAATAGCGATCTGTTAGCACTAAGCGATGCGACGATCTTTATCGAGATGGAGCGTTTTGAATCATTGAACGTTGCCGTCGCAGCTGGTATCACCCTTTATAAAATGAAACCATCGCATTGATTTCTATTTATCATTTGACAGATGGAACAAACATATTCTCTCCTATTCTACAGAGGATATGTTTTTTTCTAGCGTGTTCATTTTTTAAGATCGCTATCCATCAACGATCCTAACCTCCTCATCCTTACAAATTCGATACTTTTATTGACTTTTTATAAGAACATGATAGCATGTTGATTAGACAAAAGACTGTGTTTGTCTAATACTTTGATAAAAGGAGATCAATGATTATGATTGAAATTAAACATGTCACAAAAACGTTTGGCACTAAGAAAGCAGTCGATGATCTGGATCTGGTTATCCCTACGGGAGAAATCATCGGATTCATCGGACCAAACGGTGCAGGTAAAACGACTACGATAAAAATGATGACCGGTGTCTTGAACCCAGATGAAGGAGATATCATCATCAATGGAAAAAGCATCCAAAAGGCTCCGCTGGAAGCAAAACGTCAATTTGGCTTGGTTCCTGACAGCCCCGATATGTTTTTGCGGTTGAAAGGCATTGAATATCTGAATTTCATGGGAGACATTTATGAAGTAAACAGCGAACTGCGCCAGCAGCGCATTGAAACGTTAGCTGAAGCATTTGAGATGAAAGATGCTCTGAATGACAAGATCTTATCTTATTCGCATGGTATGCGTCAAAAAATCGTGATCATGGGGGCACTGATCAATGAACCTGAAGTATGGATCTTAGATGAACCATTGACAGGTCTGGATCCACAATCCAGCTTCCGTTTGAAACAGATGATGAAAGAGCATGCTGCAAAAGGAAAAACGGTATTCTTCTCTACGCATGTATTGGAAGTGGCAGAAAAACTATGCGACAAAATTGCCATCATCGCACAGGGCAAGATGGTCTATTTTGGTACATTAGAAGAACTCCGCAAGCAACATGGAGAAAACCAAAGCTTAGAAGAGCTGTTCCTTGAGGTAACAGAACATGAATAAGTTTTGGTCACTGGTACGCGTACAGTTTAAAAGCGGAGCCATTGCCGCAACGGATGGTACGACCAAACGATGGAAAAAGATCTTGCTGTATGTGTTTTTGCTTGCTTGCATGTTGCCGACCTTAGGAATGATCGCAGTTGGCTTCTACTATGGTTTTGATATGATGCAAATGATTGATCAAGCCGGCTATCTGATGAACATCGGTTTTATAGCCACATCAGTCATCATCTTTCTATTTTCAATTTTTGCGATACCTAGCATCTATTATTTCAGCAAAGACATCGATCATCTATTGGTGTTGCCGCTGAAGCCTGAAGTCATCCTCACTTCAAAATTGACCGTATGCATCTTCTATGAATATATCTTTACGGCTGCCGTCTTGATCCCGATGTATGGTGCTTACATCATGCAGATCGGTTTCTCTTTTTTATCCTTCATTGCGTTTGTAATCATCTTCTTGACCTTACCAATCTATCCATTGGTGCTCAGCAGCATCCTCACGATGATCGTCATGCGGTTTGTCCCTTTTGTCAACAACCGTGATCGCTTTAATTTATTCGGCGGTATCATCGTGGTCTGTGTAGCGCTCGCTTTGTCATTCTGGCTACAGACGATGAAGGCACAAGATATGGAAGTAATGCTGCAAGCATTGCTCAGCGGCAACAATTCGTTGATGCAGTTTGGAACGCTCTTATTCCCATTTGTTCCCGCAGCGTCGATCGCTTGTTATCAGGGAGATATGGTACAGCTGCTACTATATTTAGGAATCACGCTCATCAGTTTGCTCGTTTTCCTGCTATGTGGAAAATTGCTGTATTTCAAAGGTGCGATCGGCAGCAGCGAAACATCGCATTCCCGTCATAAATTTGATGCCAAACAGTTGCGAAGCAGCCAGCATCGCTCTGTTTTCCGCACATATCTTGCCAAAGAATTCAAGATTTTATTTCGCACGCCGGTCTTCTTTACCAACTGTGCCCTGACCGCATTTATCATGCCGATCGTATTGAGCATCGCTTTTATAACCTCGCTCAATGAGGTCAATTTCCGTTCCTTCCTCACTGCCAGCATGATCGCCCATCTGCCAAATGTATGGGCATACGTATTAGTCATCGGTTTTATGATCGGTCTCTTCATGGGTGGTTTGAACATGATCAGCTCAACGTCGATCTCTCGGGAAGGGACGAACGCCTATTTTATGAAATATATTCCGGTTTCACCATTTACGCAGATCATGGCAAAAGTTTCCTGCGGAATCATCCTGTCTTTGATCAGCGCATGGCTCATGTTGATTCCTATGCATATTCTCATCGATTACCCTTGGTACTTTGATGTACTTCTGATCGTCGCTTCCACACTCAGCGTCATCATCATCAATCTGATCGGTATTCTCGTAGATATGCTACGGCCAAAATTAGTGTGGGAACAAGAAACTGCTGCTGTCAAACAAAACCTGAATGGAGCCATCAGCATGTTGCTCTCCTTCTTATTTGGAGGAATCACCTTCGGTCTATTATATATTGGCTGGGGGCAGATCACCGTCATCGCCCTGGCTATGTTATGTTTGCAGATCATCGCCTTGATCTTATTGATCAATGGCCTGAAAAAAGCGAGCCTTCGCTTATTTAACAATATATAGGAGATATTATGATCTTATTGTATCTAGGAGAACAAGCTTCGCAAAAAGACGCCTTTATCCATATATTTGAACAGCTTTCCTTTTCCTATCGATTTATTGAAGACGATGCGACTGCATCTTCGCTCAATGCGTTATTCGAACAAACCGATCATCCACAAGCGCCTCAGCCATTAGCTCATCCGCTGCTGGTGATGAAAGATATCGATGATGCCCAGTTTCAGCTTTTGATGGAAGCACTAAAAGAAGCCGGATTGACAATCGAACGCAAAGCCATGTGGACAAAACACAATCAACATTGGAGCTTTGTTCAACTGGCACAGGAAATCGAGGAAGAACATCAATATTTTGCTGATATTGAAGCTTTATATGCACTCTTTGAAGAAAGCAACCAGCTTGATCCAAATTGTTTTACCAAAAGCAGCTGGGAAGCATATGCACGCATACTCACTAATCTATATATGCAGTTACAACAACAGCCTTCTGCTGAAACGGTAAAAAACATGTTGCGACAGGCGCAAGAGGCAAAAGAACAGTTAAAGAGAAACGAAGAGAGAACTCTTTCCTAACTGACAAAAGGTGGACCCTGATGTACCAGGTTCCACCTTTTTTATCCCGCTATTTATGTTGCCAGCGATAATATTCCTCATCCTTCTCTTTCGAGATCTCCAAAGGCGTATGTCCTTCATAGACATAAAAGGTCGCATCGACAAACACCTGTATAAAATCCTGCAAAGGCAAAACATAATGTTGCTGAACACCTTGAATATGCACGTTTCCATTTCGCATGCCGCAATAGATCCATTGTTTTTTCTCTTGATAACAAAGGATTTCTCCTTCACGCAAATATTGACACGCTTGTTCAATCGTTTCGATTTTCTCCATGGAATTTTCCTCTCCACACTACTTTTTCCAATAAAATTATTACCTAGGAAATATTTCGCTGTTATTCGATGATCTCCACAACATAAGAAGACAGCGGTGGCATCTGTAATTCATCCAATTCGATTATTTCTTCACGAAGCAGATCATATCCCTTATGGACGCCATTTGGCGCATGGAATACATAAGGGAGGTCTTCTGCATTGACGATCGTCCAGATCCGCTTGCCTTCGAAACTACGCTCAAATGCGCATTGCATATTTGTGATCAACACATCGTGGAACTCTCCATATTGAAGCGCACGTTGTTCCCGATGAACGAAAGCGAGTTTTGCGATCCATTCGCTCAGAACATTAAAACAAGGTTTATCAAAGCAGACACGCAGATCGCGATCGCCATCTTCTTTACGTCCAGTCGCATTCCATTCACTTCCATAATAAACACATGGAATTCCCGGCATCGTAAATAAGATCGTATAGATCAATGGCAAATGCCGCATATCCTGCAGTATGCTGGCAATGCGAGACACGTCATGATTATCCACGAAATTCAACAAATGCTTTCCTTTATACAATGTCCATTGTTCTGGGCCAAACTGCCGTTTCAAAGAATGCATGATTTCAAACATATTCTTTGAATTAAAGCTGGAGTATAGACCTTTATAACATTCATAATTCGTAGCGCTGTCTAACATCTCACTGTTCACCCAGCGATTATAATCACCATGCAACAGCTCTCCCAATAAGAAGAAATCGGTTTTTAACCCTTTACAGTAAGCATGCAACAGCTTTAAAAATGAAGCAGGCAGACAATATGCGACATCTAAACGAAGTCCATCAATGTCAAATTGATCGACCCATTCTTTGATGCTATCAAACAAGTACGATACCACAGCAGGGTTTTCCAGATTCAACTTGACCAATTCATAATGTCCTTCCCATCCTTCATACCAAAAACCATCATGATCGTTGGAATCTCTTGAAAAATCGAGATAAAACCAATCCCGATAAGGAGAAGCTTCCCTATTTTTTCTCACATCTTCGAATGCCCAAAAACCACGACCAACGTGATTGAAGACACCATCGAGCACGACACGAATTCCTCGATCATGCAATTTTTTACATAAAGCAGCAAAATCTTCATTAGTTCCTAAACGACAATCAACGCTTCGATAATCTCTCGTATCATAGCCATGGCGATCACTTTCAAAGATCGGTGAAAAATAAATAGCATTCACATGCAATTGTTCGATATGATCGATCCATTCTTCAATTTTCTGCAATCGATGGCATAATACGCCGTCATTTTCAAAGGGTGCTCCGCAAAATCCCAATGGATAAATCTGATAAAAAACACTTTCATCTGCCCACATAGCTGATCCTCCTAGCCGTATTTTTCATAGTTCTTTGATACGTGTCCTCCGCATCAAGCAAAATTTGATTCCCTTGAATCATCACTGGTAGTATTTTACCAAATTCCCTATAGAAAGAAAAGAATTGACAACGATAGCGGTTTCATTTCTAAAAAGGAAACGCTTATATTTCTGATTATTTATGCATTTCTCTTCTATATTATGCACAATATGCATTATAATAAATAAGAAAAGATGTTTTCTTTTGCATTTGATTGCATTTCATTGGAGGATGTCATTTATGTTCAACCGTACAACGAGTTTTCTGTTCAGTAAATATGGTGAGATCTATCGCTCATTACCAGATCCGGATTCGAATTATATGCGTACCGCACGTATTTCCAATGTCCGTCTTCGTGAAAAACAGATGCATTATTTCATCAATTACGACCAACCGGTCTATGTGCGTTCACTCAATGGGATCATCATGTTGGTCGTTGCTACAAAAGACAATCCAAAAGCATATGAACGTTTTATCATACATCGAGTAGTAAAGATCCGACCGAACACCATTTTTAATTTTATCTCCGTCTCCCAAAGCGCCCGCTATGAGATCTGTGTCCAGAATTCCAGCAGATTGGAACAAATCGCAACTGCAGATGGAATGCCGATCGTCTATGAGCGTCTGATTCCAAAGATCAATATTCAGGAGATCTTATGCTGTTATTATCAGGTCCGCAATTCAAACTATTATTTTCCTGGCGAAACCCACAATTATTTTGAACTGACCTATATCGACAATGGCTCCCTGACCACAAACGTAGAGGGAGAAGACTATCACTTGGAAAAACAAGATCTTCTGCTCTATAGTCCAGGGCAGTTTCATACACAGAGCACGTCATCTGACAGCTCATGCAGCTATCTGACCGTCATGTTTGAAATGGAATGCGAAAACTCTTATCTGTTAACAAATCGCGTTTATCATGCGCATAAACAAATCTACAATGCATTGACGAACTTTATCAAGGTCAGCCAGTTGGAAAACATGTACGATGAGGATCTGATGATCTGTTACTTAAAAGAGATCTTGATCCATATTCTCCAGTATGATTTTAAAGATGATGCCGTAATTTCCAGTTCACCGATGCAAGAACGTTTTGAAAGCGAACTTTTGAACGAGATCATCCAATATATCAATACTCATATCTATGAGCAGTTTACCATTGAAGAAATCTGTCATCAGTTCTCCATTTCTCGTTCTTCTTTGCAGACGTTATTCAGAAAGAACTTAAAAGTAGCGCCAAAACAGTATATCAGCAATCTCAAGCTCAATAAGGGAAAAGTATTGATCAAAGACAGCACTCATACGATCTCAGAGATATCAGCAATGTTAGGATTTACTTCTGTCCATTACTTCTCCCGCAAATTCAAACAAGAATTCGGGATCACACCAAGCGATTACGCTAAATCGATCTATCATTAAGAGGCTGTAACGAATAAGGAATAGCCAAAAATAAAAAATGCATCTAATCTCGA
>CBCTZR010000081.1:0-8282 GCA_965151435.1 uncultured Merdibacter sp.
TATTATTGCCAACTGTTTTTAAGTCGGTCTTTTTTTCGTATTTTTATTCACACTTGCTCCTCCTTAGCTTTACTATAGGATAAAAAGTAAAGGCGAGCGAGGGTGTGGATGACAGTGCGATAAAAAGAAAAGACCACCCTATCGGTGATCCTTTATGTCAAGTCCAACTCTTACTGCAAATCCTCCAGGGAAGAAGTAAGTGTTCGACCAATACCCGTATGGTGGAGGTGAGGGGAATCGAACCCCTGTCCAGAAACAGTCCCACATACAGACGTCTACAGCTTATCTCATGACTGGATAATTTAACGGTTTGCGCATGAGCGGACATCCGCTAAATTTGTTTCTGGATTTTTGTGCAGAGAATCGAAACAAGTTCTCTGCCTTGAGTCCCACTAGATTTCGCTCACCATAACAGCGCAGAACACTCTGTTAATGGGAGGCTGCGAACCTATCTTCGGTTATTAAGCAGCGAAAGCAACGGCACGGTTTCCACCGAACACGTTAGCTAATTTAGTTTTTGCGTTTAATTTAAATTGATTATTACGTAATCACTCGGCTGCAGTCCATATCAGACATATCCCTGTCGAAACCAGAACACCCCCTGTTTTCGATAGGCAATGTTAGTTTACCACAAAATAGCTGTCGCATCAATGAATTTCCATAGAATGTGGTTTACGCCTATTTCTTTTATCAAAATTAAGATATAATTGAGATGTAGTAATATGTTTACAAGTTTGCTTTAAGAAAAGGAGATACTGCAAATGAAAAATAATATGAATGATTCTTCTGCTTTACTGGAAGAAGCGTGGGATTTATTTGAAGAAGCGATGGAGGAAACACAGAAAAGTAAACGCAAAAAACTATTGAAACAAGTTTTGAAAATCAATCCGAATTTTACGGATGCAAAGTTGGAATTGATTCAAATGGAAGATGATGATAAGCGCATGCAGAAGTTATTGAAATTGCAGAAAGAGGAAGAAAAACGGTTGGAAAAAGAAGGCTATATGAAATATATCGGGGAATTCTATCAAATTATGGACACAAGGCCCTATATGCGTATTCGTTATCAAATTTTTGAAGAATACTTTAATCGGAGACAGCTGCGTTTGGCATTGCAAGAGGGAGAAGAGATTCTTTCTTATAATACTAGTGATAATTTTGGTGTTCGTCATACAATGATGGGAATTTATTGCTGTTTAGAAGAATTTGAGAAAGGTGAAGAATTGATGAATCGCTATCCAGAACAAAGCGTCCCGATGCTTCTTTATCAAAGCGTTTTGTTCTATCGAAAAGATGAGCGAATAAAATTTCGATCACTTCTTAGAGAAATTGCAGACTTGGTTCCAGAGGTGTCTTTGATATCAGATCTGGAAATTAATGGACAGTTAGATCTAGAGTATCTCCCGGTGCATTCATTAGAAGAGGTCATGTATTATATGGCACGGTTCCCAGAATTGTTTTTAAGTGAGGATATGATGGAGGAACTATTAGATATATGGGTCAATGATAAAAAGTACGATGCATGAGATCGTACTTTTTTAAAGCAGTGTTTTTAAATCTTGTGGCAATGGGCAATGTAAAGTGAACATTCGCTGCTGTAGCGGATGAAAAAAGGAAACATCGGCAGAATGCAGGGCTAAGCGCCCTTTTCGCTTCTGTATGTTGCCATATAGAGGGTCATTGACCAAAGGATGACCATGAGCGCTTAAATGCACGCGTATCTGATGCGTACGTCCGCTTTCCAGCGTGCAGCGCACCAATGATCGATTTTTGCGTTTGCTGTATTGAACGAGCGATACTTTCGTACATGCAGCTTTTCCTTTTGGATGCGTGATGTAGCGATGTGCATCATGACGGTCGCGACTGATCGGATCGGTATAAATTTGTTTCTTTTCTGGGAAGGATCCCGTAACGATGGCGAGATAATGCCGATGGATCTGTTTGGTTTCCATCATATGATCCAGTAAAGGTTGTAACAGTGGAAATTTGCAGAACAGTAAGATTCCGCTTGTTTCCATATCTAATCGGTGCAATGAACGGACAGGACAGTTTTGCTTGGTCTTGTCAAAATAGTGCTGTACACAGTTGCAAATCGTATGATCGGTGTTGATCCCGTCACTGTGAACGAGCATCTTCGTTTCCTTATCAATGATCAGGAATAGTGCATCTTCATATAAGACTTTGATCGGATGATCGTAAGCAGGAATGCTTTCATGTTCTTGGTCAGCCTTGATCACTAAGATGTCTCCATTTTGTAGAGAAGCACAATGCTTGATCGTTTGTTCATTTTTAACGATCATTCCCTGTTGATAGAGGAGATATCGTTTTTTTCTGGATATCTGTAACTCTTGCATGATCGTATCACTGTCTGTTTCCTGGGAAATAGAAAGAATGAGTAGATTGTCTTTAATCGTTATGTTCATGGCAGACCTCGCTTTGTATCATCTTAACGAATTGTGAAGGTGCTGTCAATGAAGCAATGGATTTGATGAAAAATTGACAAGGTTTAACATTTGGCTTACGTGTGTTGTGATAGGATGGAGATGGGTGAAAGAAAGGTGAAAGAATGGAAGTATTAGCAGTTGTTGTAGGTGTCACGATGGTGTTTGCTTCTAAGATACTGTATGAACAATGTAAAGACGCTTCTCAGCATTGTGAACGTTGACCAAAGGTTACATGTTATGCGACCCATTTACTCAAAATCAATGAATAGGCTCGAGATCATCATGTGGAATGATGCGGATAAAATACATTCCGAGAAAAAAATATTTGCTAGAAGAGAGTAAATGACATGACGACAAGAGTTCGGTGTGTTATACTGACAGCGTAAAGAAAAATGACTATGTCAGGAGGTAAGAAAATGAAAGTGTTAAAGTGTGAGATTTGTGGAAATATCGTCGAAAAAGTTATTGATAAAGGGATTCCTGTAATGTGCTGCGGAAAACCGATGACAGAATTAAAAGCAAATACGACTGATGGTGCATTGGAAAAACACGTACCGGTCGCTCAACTGAAAGATGGCGTATTGGAAGTTGTTGTAGGCAGTGTGGAACATCCAATGCTGGAAGAACATTATATTACGAATATTTGGGCAGTAGCAGGAAATCAGGTTCTGCGTGCAGAGCTGAAACCGGGAACAGCACCAAAAGCAGTTTTCGCGCTTGGTGATTATAAAGGAACAGTAGAAGTATATGAATTCTGCAACCTGCACGGATTGTGGAAAACAGAAGTAGAGGCATAATTGCATACTTCAAAGTTTCGATGTCTTTTGCGTTAAGCAATCGACATCTTTTTTTATCACTATTAAAATAAGAAAAAAGAAAAAGAGAGGGCGATGATTGCCTGCAGGATGCGGAAGAGAAAAAAGAGAGAATAGCGCACACGAATAGCACGTAAAGAAGAAAGGATCTGCAAATGTACGCAGAAACCGCCAAAGGAGAGCAAGGCACTGGTAAGAATCAATTTTGCCTGCAAAGAAATTGGCAGCTTGGCAGCAGATAAGATGCCACTGCTGAATTCTGATACGAGCTGAAGAGGAAGCTGTAAGCTGGTTGGTAATAAAAGCTGCAAGATCGACAGTATTGCAAGAAACAAGAGCAAGTATATTCCAATCATCAGCATGGCTTTCGCACTTTGCATGATGACTTGCGAGAGAGCGTCAAAAAAAGGTGGAACAGTTGTTGGTGATTTGTTTGCTTCAACAGGGATGAAACGCGTAAATAACAATAAAAGACAGCCGGATGCTAGTTGAATCAGATACAATCGCCAACCGATGGATGCGTCATGATAAAGGCTTCCCAAAGTGAGGATGACAAAACCAGGTGTAGGAAAACAGCAACAAAGAAGAAGTCGCTTTGCTCCTTGCTGATTGAGTAAATGATGTGCGTATGCATCATCCAGGAAAAGAGAACCAGAAGGGAAGCCTAGTAAGATCGCACACATGAAATAAGCAAAGGCATTATTTGTCATGGCAAAACATCGATTAAAGATCCGAGAGTATAAATTAGCAAATCCTTGGCGAGCTTGGATGAAACGAATCAAGATCATTGGTATGAACATACCGGGCAGTAAGGTGTTCCACCAGATTTCCAAAGAGAGGCGGACGCTGTCGCTGACAGGACGCCCAAAGAGAAAGAGACATGCTAACAAGAGATAGCTACAGATCGTTTCGATGCGATGCATGTTGATCACCATTGTAGTCTATGATGAAACAAGGCGTCTTTTGCGTTTTTAGGAAAAATATGTTAGATTATAAAGAATGAATGAAGGTGAAGATGGTCATGATGCATATATTGGTGCGTTTATTTGTAAAAGATTATGAACATTTTGAAAAGGAAGAAGTACGAAAATCGATTGGAAAGTTAACTGCAACTGTTGGTGTGGTCAACAATATTCTTTTATGTATTTTCAAATTTATTGCTGGAACGATTGCTAACAGCGTTTCCATCACTGCAGATGCGATCAACAATCTCTCAGATGCGGGAAGTTCTGTGATCTCTTTGATCAGTTTTCGCTTATCTAGTCGCCCAGCTGATGCCAAGCATCCCTTCGGACATGAGCGTTATGAGTTCATCGCTTCATTGATCGTTGCTATTCTGGTCTTGTATTTAGGGATCGAAATGGCACAGCAGAGCTTACATAAGATCTTACATCCAGAAGAGAGCATGTTTTCTTGGGTGGCGATCATTGTTTTATTCGCATCCATCTTAGTGAAATTGTGGATGTTTCTCTACAATCGGGCGTATGGGAAACAGCTTCATTCATCGCTGATGATGGCTACTGCTGCTGATTCCCTGTCCGATGCACTTGGAACATCAGCTGTTTTATTGTCGATCATCCTATCGCCGATCTTAAAATTTAATTTAGATGGCTATATGGGAATAATCGTTGCAGCTTTTATTTTATATACAGGTATTTCTTTGGTTCGCAGTGCACTGGACGATCTGCTTGGAAAAGCACCGGATCCACAATTGGTTGCACAGATCAGTGAACGTATTCGCAAGTATGATGGTGTATTGGGTATTCACGATATGATCGTCCATGATTATGGACCAAATCGATTGTTTGTCAGCGTTCATGTAGAAGTGGATTATCGCCGCGATATCTTTGAAAGCCATGATATGATCGACAATATTGAAAAAGAAATCAAGGAAAAAATGGGAATTGAAACAGTTATACATATGGATCCGATCAAAATTGATGATGAATTGACCAATACGATGCGTCAGATGATCAAAACGATTTTGAATGATATGGATCCGCGTTTGACCTTTCATGATTTTCGTGTCGTACCAGGAACGACTCATACGAATTTGATCTTTGATGTCGTAGTGCCCTTTGATTTTACAAGCACGGATGAAGAACTGATGAAAGAGATTTCGCACCGGCTTCATGAGAAACGTTCGGATTGTTTTGCAGTCATTACATTTGATCGCGCCTATACCAGTGATGAGAAGAAAGATCAGTGAATAAAAACGGTGGAAACATCGTTTTTTTTGTATTGAGAAATGTGTCAAGAATGTTGCTTGACGAAGAAGTTGAGCATAGTATAATGAAAAAGGAGATGCATCTTTGCATACAATGATATCGTGTAATTGAAGATATGAGGAGGGACCCATGATTTACACATTAACAGTCAATCCATCATTGGATTATATGGTGAAATTAGAGTCATTTTCATATGGTGAGATCCATCGCAGCATTGCTGAAGAAATTATTTACGGCGGGAAAGGAATCAACGTTTCAAAGATGTTGCAGCATTTAGGTGCAGAGTCGATCGCTTATGCGTTTGTAGGAGGAGAAACTGCATCGATTTTTGAACAGGGTATCCAGAAGCTGGGCATTCGTACATCTTTTGTGCATGTCAAACAAGGATTTACCCGTATCAATGTGAAGATCTGTGCGGAGTTGGAGACGGAAATCAATGGCCAAGGGCCACAACCGGATGAAGAAGAATGCAATGAAATGATGAAACGATTATCGAAACTGCAACAAGGAGATATATTGATCCTTGCAGGATCGATACAGAAAAGCATACCTGAGACGTTTTATGCAAAGATCGTTCGAATGGTATCTGATCAAGGCGCATTGTGTATCGTGGATACCAATGGAAAATCACTGTTGCATGCGGTGAATGAACGACCGTTCTTGATCAAACCAAATATCGATGAGCTGGAAGAACTGTTTCAATGCCCGATGAAAGAAGGAATTCTATTTTCCAGCATGCAGGCTTTACAACAAAAAGGAGTACGCAACATACTTGTTTCTTGTGGAGAAAAAGGTGCCTATCTCTTGGATGAACAAGGGGCGATCTACTATGGAAAAAGCATAGAGGGCATCGTTAAGAATACGATTGGCTGTGGAGATTCCATGGTTGCCGGTTTCCTCTATGGATGGATGAATTATGCGGATTATCTGGAAGCATTCCGAATGGCTCTGGCTGCCGGTAGCGCAACCGCTTTTACCAATGGAATAGCAAGCGGCGAAGAAGTGCGTGCTCTCTTGGAAAAAGTGGAGATTGAAGTGTTACGCAGTACTTCTTCAAAATAAAATGATGCGCAAAGGAAATGAGGAAGCCCTTATTTCCTTTTTTTAATAAGAAAATGCAATAAGAAAATGCGGCGGATTCCTATTCTAGCAACTTGATTATTCTTTATAGAATGATATAATACTGCTTGCAATAATGAGGTTAGCGTGCAACTTCGTAAACCGACAAGAGGAAAGGGTGAATGCCGATGTATCGTTTTGTAGAAAATATAGAAAGTAAAAAGCATGATCAATTTATGAGAAAGCATGCGTTATGTAACTTACTGCAGACTTCAGATTGGGCGAAAGTAAAAGATAACTGGGGACATACGATCGTAGGTGTCTATGATGAGAATCAGACGTTGGTTGCCAGTGCTTTGATATTGATCAAGCAGCTGCCGATGCACTTTACGATGATGTATATACCAAGAGGTCCGATCATGGATTATCATAATGGTGAATTAGTCACTTTCTTCATGAAACAGTTACAACGGTGGGCAAAGAAAAAACATTGCTTGTTCGTAAAGATGGATCCGGGAATTCATTACCGTGATTATCTGATTGAGGATAAAGAACAGGCGCTAGTATATGAGGATATCGAAGCGATCTTGCGCAATATGGAACGAGCGGGAGCCATTCATCAGGGATTTTCTACTTATATCAAAGAGAGCATACAGCCGCGCTATCAAGCAAACGTGTATGCATGTGAAGAATTTGAAGCTTCTTTGCCTCGGCATACGCGACGTTTGATCAAAGATGCGCTCAAGCGAAATGTAGAAGTTGTTCGCGTCGGTAATGATCGGGTGGATGATTTTGCTGATGTAGTTGCTTTAACGGAGAAACGTAAGCATGTCAGTTTGCGTAATCGGGAATATTTCCATCAATTAATGGACATCTACGGAGATGATTGTTATCTGTTCTTAGCTGAGGTGGATGTAAAAGCGATGCTGCAGCAGCTTTATGAACAGAAAAAAGAAAATGATGAACAGCTGCGTGTGCTAAAAGAAGGAGCACCGAAGAAATTACGCCGTTTAGAGGATATCCGCAATGCTTTAAAACGCGATATTGCAGAGTTTGAGGATATTGTAAAAGAATACCCGCAAAGAACGGTCATCGCCGGTGTCTTGTCAATTCGTGTTGAAGACACTTTGGAAATGCTGTACGCTGGTATGAATGAGCGATTTAAGAAATTTATGCCGCAGTATTATTTATATACGGAAATCATGAAATATGCGTTTGCACGTGGTTGCCGTTTTGCCAATATGGGCGGTGTAGAAGGCGATCTGCAGGATGGCTTGACAAAGTTTAAAGCAAACTTTCATCCACATATCAATGAATTCATCGGTGAATTTGACCTTCCTGTCAATCATCTGCTCTACCACGCATCACAAAAAGCGTATAAGATCCGTAAGAATCGAATGCTTAAAAAGAATGAAGAAGCCTAGAGGAAACAATGGCTTCTTTTTTAATCTTGAAAGAATATAATAGAACAAAAAAAACCATACAGTCTGTACCGTATGGCTTCTCTTTTTTATGGTGCCGACTAAGGGACTCGAACCCCCGACCTACGCGTTACGAGTGCGTTGCACTACCAACTGTGCTAAGTCGGCATCGCTTATTAGCACATATATTATACCGCATTTTTAAAAAGAAGCAATCTTTTTTTCGTGTTTCTGTTTGGGATGTGATCATTTGAATCGAGCCGGGAGTTTGACACATGAAAATAGCATCAATATTCAAATAACTGCTTAAATAAA
>CBCTZR010000082.1:0-7761 GCA_965151435.1 uncultured Merdibacter sp.
GGATTTTTTCTTGTATCCGAAACAGGGATTTTTTCTTGTATCCGAAACAGGGATTTTTTCTTGTATCCGAAACAGGGATTGAAGAGAAATCTTGTTTGTGCTATACTTATGTAGTTAATTATGAGGTGAAGAAAATGGGAAGACATTTTGAAGTTCGTGCTGCGGCAATGCAGAAAACGGCGAATCAGAAAGCAAAGATCTATTCTCGTTATAGCAAAGAGATCTTAATGGCTGCAAAAAACGGTGAACCAGATCCAGAGATGAATCAAACATTGAAAAAGACCATTGAACGTGCGAAGGCAAACAATGTTCCTGCGGATGTAATCAAACGTGCCATTGAAAAGGCAAAGAGCAATGACACAGAAAACTACTCATCTGCTCGTTATGAAGGATTTGGAAGCGGTGGAGGTTCAAGCATTATCATTGATTGCTTGACAGACAATCCAAATCGTACGATAGCAAATCTTCGAGCATGCTTTAATAAAGCGCATGCAAAACTAGGTGTAGGGGGTTCTGTATCCTTCAACTATGAACATACCGGTTTGATCGTTATCGATTATGATGATGAAGAGGCAATGATGGATGCTTTGATCATGGCTGAAGTTGATCTGAAAGATATCGAAGTAGAAGATGGCATGATGACCATCACTGTTGAACCTCAACATCTCTCTTTGGCAAAAGAAGCCATTGAACAGTTGATACCAGATGTCACTTTCCATATCATGGAAGATACGATGTTGGCAAACGATACGGTTGAATTGCAAGGTGAAGATCTTGATCTTTTCAAACGATTGGTTACATTGTTGGATGATGTGGACGATGTTCAAAATATTTACCACAATGTCAGCAATTTAAATGAGTAATACATACCTCTGTCCGTTGACAGGGGTTTTTCATATACAGTACTAGGAAGGTATGCTAAAATGGTACATGGAAGTGATCGCATGCGAACAAGCAAAATCATCTTATGTTTAAGTATTCCCGTTCTTTTTTTAATCATTGCATTGTACATGTTTTTATCGGGTTCCTCGATTCATATTCAGTATCAGGGAAAAGACATTCAATCACAATATGAAGAAACGATGGAATATACACAGGGCATGACACTGCAAGCCTTATCTGATGAATTTATTAAAGATGTATACATCGAAAAAGATGGACAAGATATTCGGGATCATCTGCGTTGGATGAATACTTCGAATGAAGTTATCAAATTAGGAGATTATACGTTTGATTACGGTGATGGAGATCAAGTTTATCTGCATTACAAGGTGACGATCGTCGATACGAGTGCACCTACGCTCAGTGGTACGAAGTCTTATACAACAAGCATTGATTCTTCTTTCACAAAAGAAAATTTACAAATTGAAGTATACGATGCATATGATATGGATGTTTTATCTTCTCTGACACTTTCTTCAGTTGATACGAGCAAAGCAGGTATTCAAGAAGCAGTTGCCACTATTACTGATAAAAGTGGGAATCAGGCAAATATGCAAATTGAGGTGGATGTCAAAGAAAGTGTAGACGCTTGTGAAAAAGGAAAACAGATCTTTGTGCACCAAAATAATGAGGATCTTACCTTGTTGTTGAATACAACCCATTATTTGAAAGATGGATGGGAACCGAATGATCTGCAATTGATCGATCATGATGCGGCTACACAGCAATATCTACGAAAAGAAGCGGCCCAAGCTTGGAATCAGTTATATGCTGCTGCGAAAGAAGATGGTATTTCGATAATGGTCGTCAGTTCTTTCCGTACGCAAGCTTATCAAGAGATGCTTTTTAACAGCTATCTAGCTGTTGATCCCAACGCGGCATCTTATAGTGCAAGACCACGTTCCAGTGAGCATGAATCAGGACTTGCTCTAGATATCAGTTATGATTATGAATTGCATGATGATCTACAAACGAGCGAATTGGGTCAATGGATGAAAGAAAACGGTTATCTTTATGGATGGATCGTCCGTTATCCACAAGGAAAAGAAGAGATTACGCAATATATTTATGAACCATGGCATTATCGTTATGTTGGGAAGGATCTTGCATTCTATCTTCATGAGCATCAATTGTCATTAGAAGAATACTATGCAGATCGTTAAAGGAGGTATTTGATGAAATGTAAGTATTGTGGAGCAGAAAGCGATCAATTTGAAACTTGTCCTGTCTGTGGCTTTCCGATGCATGCGCAGGAAGAAAACGTGTTAGAAACTCAATCAACGACAGAAGATCATACTGTACCTGCTTATTATCGAAAGCCCTTTGGAGCTGGTAAAACATTAGTAGTTATTTTTTCTTCAATCGCCGCTGGTCTATTTATTGTTTTTCTCACATGTTCTTTCTTAACCCGTATCAATTTCCTAGGTTTGAATGAAATCGATCATGCGGCAGGCATCTATGAACTGTTTGATCATCCTGCAAATCCATGGGAGAATTCCTTTGGGGAATGGTATTGATCAATCGATGAAAAAGCATTGACAAAGCGCAAAACTATGAATAAACTATAGGTATATCTGTTGAAAAAGAGGATTACATGAAAAAGAGCGTAGAGAAAAGTGGGTTGGTGAAACACTTTGTCTTTGAATGTAAACAGACACTTTGGAGGAATCATCAGGAAATGGATGATCGCGGGATCGGCGTTATAGAGAGAAGGGCATATTTTTATCGAATATGAACTAAGGTGGTACCGCGTATGTTTTACGTCCTTAGATAGGGCGTTTTTTTATATTTAAAGGAGGAAACTATGAGTTATCAAGTACCGAGAGGAACACAGGATGTTTTACCACAAGAAATCAGTAAATGGCATCGTTTAGAAGAACTGATTCGTCAATTCTGTTACGTTTATAATTATGAGGAGATTCGTACACCGATCTTTGAGCATACCAACGTATTTAAACGAGGCAATGACTCAAGTGACATGGTCAATAAAGAAATGTATACCTTTCAGCTGGAAAACAGTTCTACTTCGCTGACTTTACGTCCAGAGGGTACGGCAGGCGTCGTACGCTCCTTTGTAGAACATAAATTATATGGTCAGCCTGATCTTCCGTTAAAGATGTATTATGTAGGTCCACAATTTCGTCATGAACGTCCGCAAAAGGGACGCATGCGTATCTTCCATCAATTCGGAGTAGAAGTATTGGGCGCAAAAGATCCGATGCTCGATGTTGAAACGATTGCCTTAGGTTGGTCGTTTGTTTCAGCGCTAGGCTTAAGCGATCTGAAAGTTTTGATCAATACATTGGGTGATGATGAATCGAGAAATGCATATCGTGATGCGTTACGTGCCCATTTCAAAGATTCGATCACATCAATGTGTCCGGATTGTCAACGTCGTTATGAACAAAATCCGTTGCGTATCCTCGATTGCAAGATCGATCATGATTTGGATGTGATGAAAAGCGCACCAAAGATGAGCGATTATTTAAATGAAGCATCAAAAGCGTATTTTCAAGCGGTATTAGATGGATTGGATGCGTTGGGTATTCCTTATGAAATTGATGATCGTTTAGTTCGCGGTCTCGACTATTACACACATACGGTCTTTGAAGTTGTTTCCATGAACAAAGAGATGGGCGCGCAATCAACGGTATTTGCCGGAGGACGTTATGATGGATTGGTTGAATATTTTGGCGGACCAAAAGGAATGAGCGGTATCGGCTGGGCAATGGGACTGGAGCGTTTGTTAATCGCATGTGAAGCGGAAGGAATCGAATTAGCAGAAGAAGATGGTTTAGACGTCTATGTACTCTGTCTAGCTGCAGAGGCTAAGACAGCTGCACTGCAGATGGTTACCGAACTTCGCAGCAATGGATATCGATGTGATATGGACTTTTTAGGACGTTCATTTAAAGCTCAATTTAAGAGCGTTGAACGAAAACATGCTAAAATTGCCGTTTTTCTAGGTGATAAAGAGTTAGAAACGAAGCAAGTGACGATAAAAGAGATCGCTACACAGAAACAGCATACGGTTCCGATCGATGATATCGTTGCTGTGATGGATCGCTTGTTTGGCGAAACAGAAGGAGAAGAGGGTGGCTGCAGCTGCGGTCATCACCACGAATAGAGGGAAGAAAGATGAGAAAAACACATAGTAATGGAGAATTGCGTTTAAAGGACGCTGGAAAACAAGTTGTTTTGGAAGGATGGGTCGCTAAACGTCGTAATTTCGGTGCACTGGTTTTTATCGATCTAAGAGACCGCGAAGGAATTACACAGCTTGTCTTTGATGAGACGATTTCTACACAGATTGTTGACGTTCGGAATGAATATGTTTTATGTGCAAAAGGAGTGGTCGTTGAACGTCAAGATAAAAATCCAAATTTAGCGACTGGTGATATTGAGATCAAAGTATCATCGGTGGAAATTATCAATACTGCAGAAACAACGCCATTGATCATTGCGGATGAAACTGATG
The DNA here is from genome assembly GCA_965151435.1 of uncultured Merdibacter sp. Lineage (GTDB taxonomy): Bacteria > Bacillota_I > Bacilli_A > Erysipelotrichales > Erysipelotrichaceae > Merdibacter. Next base: position 4,421 of record CBCTZR010000082.1, read on the forward strand.
CATTAGAGGATACAAGATTAAAATATCGTTATTTAGATCTTCGTCGTCCTTGTTTGCAGAAAAATTTGAAGCTTCGCCATCAGGTGACGATGATTACACGTAATTATTTGTCAGATCAAGGCTTTTTAGAGATTGAAACACCAATTCTTTGTAAGTCAACCCCAGAAGGTGCTCGTGATTACTTGGTACCTAGCCGTATTACAAAAGGCGGCTTTTATGCTCTGCCACAATCTCCGCAGATCTACAAACAACTGTTGATGATTGGTGGATTTGAAAAATATTTCCAAATTGCGCGCTGCTTCCGTGATGAAGACCTTCGTGCAGATCGGCAACCTGAATTTACACAGATCGACATTGAAATGAGTTTTGTCGAAGAAGATGATGTCTTTGCTATGGTTGAAGGGTTAATGCGTGAAATCTTCAAACAGACCAAAGGCATTACATTAACCGATTTTGAACGGATTCCATATGTTGAATGTATGCGTCGCTTCGGCAGTGATAAGCCTGATCTGCGCTTTGGTATGGAGTTGCAGCAGCTAAACGATTTATTTGCTCAGACAGAATTTACCATCTTTAAAAACATTCTAGAACAAGGGGGAGAGATCAACGCCCTTGTTGTAAAAGATGCTGCAGATCGTTTTTCACGTAAACAACTTGATAAACTACAGGAACATGTACGCATCTATGGTGCAAAAGCCTTATCTTTCTTAAAATATAATGCAGATGGTTTCTCAGGAAGCATTGCAAAAGCTATCAGTGATGCAGAAAAAGAGGCTTTAAAAGAAAAATTAAAACTTGAAGAAAATGATTTGCTCTTATTTGTCGCTGACAAACAAGCTGTTTCACAAACGGCTTTAGGCGCTTTGCGAGTAAAACTGGGACACGATCTGAATCTGATCGATACAGACACTTATCGGTTTTTGTGGGTGACGAATTTCCCAATGTTTGAATATAGTGAAGAAGAACAGCGCTATGTTGCGGCACATCACCCGTTTACATCACCAAATTTGGAAGATGTCGATAAGCTGTTAAATGATAAAGCAAACTGCTACTCAAGGGCGTATGACTTGGTTTTGAATGGCTATGAATTGTTGAGTGGTTCCATCCGTATACATGACCAGCAGCTACAGGAACAAGTATTTGAGGCAATTGGGATGAGCAAAGAAGAGGCAAAACGTCGATTTGGTTTCTTCTTGGAAGCTTTCCGTTATGGTACGCCTCCACATGGTGGTGTGGGAATTGGCTTGGAACGTTTGATCATGATCTTAGCCGGTACTGATAACATTCGTGATGTAGTAGCTTTTCCAAAAACAGCAAGTGCAAGCGATTTGATGAGTGAAGCACCAAGCAGCGTCGATAAAAAACAATTGGATGAATTGCATATCGCAATTAAGGAATAAGACCATTTGGTACCATCTGACGAGTTTACTTGTGATGATTGAGCAATAAAAAAGCCCATCCGGCATCGGAAAGCATATCGAAATACTAGATTTGCTTTATTGCCCCAGGATGGGTTTTATCATCTTAAAGTTAAAAGAGATGATTACAGTACGCGCGATTTTTCATTTTCCAAAAAATAAGTAGCTTCCATATCTGCGGTACTTAAAGCAAAAGCTAAAGGAAAATGTTCAAATGTATAGCCGATGCTACGAGGGTTGTCATATTCGCTGGCGAATCCCATGTGATAGCGTATCGCAAAGCTTTCATCTCTGGTCAGGCGCATAAAACCGGTAATCATGTACACACTTTTCTCTCCATGACCATAAGGGAGATCGTCATGAAATTCAAAGGTGTCGATGCTTTGCCATTGACCATCAATTTTTACGTTTCTTTTTGATGGACGATAGACATTGACCTTACAGATATCATGAAGCAATGCTGTGATTGCAATGCTTTCATCGCTGATATCATTTAAGCCATACAAAGTTCGCACGCGTTCTCTGGATAAATAATCTTTTAAGCATTCGTAAACGTTAAGGCTATGTTCAACCAAACCGCCTTTATATGATCCATGAAATCGAGTGCTTGCAGGCGCTTCAAAAAAATCGCAATTGCGGCTTAATAGAAACTCAAGCAGTTTTTCGCTTCCTTCTCGATGGATATTTTGATGATAGATTTCGATAAATTTCTCTTTGGTAGTCATTTTTTGTTCACATCCATTTCTTACCAATATCTTAACCGATTTTGCCCAAAATTTCTATTTCATCAGAAATTTCGAATGTCAAGAGTATATTTTCAAAAAAATTTTGCTATACTAAAGTTGCCTTGAGAAGTATACATTTTTCCGACACTTAGAGATATGGGAAACCGGACGTTGCAATTTGGTGTGAAAGCCCGCTACGCGCGGGAATCCTAAAAATTTGCACAGGTTGCCCACCTGTATATACAGGGAAAAGATCTCGCTTCTCAAGGCTTTTTATAAAAATACGATGATCACTCTTGATCATCGTTTTCTTTTTCCCATAATGCGACTTGTTTTTGATTGTGCAGCATGTAGATAAAATTTCCTTTTGCCATCGGGTAATCTTTATATAGTTGCTGCAGCATTTCTTTGATGTCCTGACGTTGCGTATAACCATCATTAGGACAAGTGCTTTGTACAAATGGAATCTGATTATTCAATAGTGCCTGCTGGATATCGCTTTCATGACAATAGATCAATGGTCGGATGAAGGTGGTATCTGTACGGGACATATACATCTTTGGTAAAAAGGTTGCAATTTTTCCTCCGTGGATCATATTGAGAAACAACGTTTCAACAGCATCATCGCTGTGATGACCAAAAGCGACTTTTGTACATCCCAATTCTTTTGCTGCAGTAATGACCGTAGCTTTTTTGAATTTGGAACATAAAGAGCATTGCAAAGAGCCATCTTTTGCGGGATTTCGTTTTAAGATCTCATAGATTTGGGATGGATAGTGATACAATGGAATGCCCCATTTTTTGCAAAACGTGTCAACTTCGAAAAAATCCATGTTTGGAAATCCCATTTCTGTATGAATCCCGACGATGCGAAAATTTTTATCTTTAAAGCGGGAGTACATGAATAATGCACAGAGTAAAATCATGGAATCTTTACCTCCGGATACCCCTACGCCGATTACATCGCCATCTTCGATCAAATGATAATCATGATCCGCCCTGCGAATCTTACGCAGAATCGTCTGTAAATTCATAAGATACCCCCTCACACAGAAAAATATTATAGATCGAATATAGAAAAAAAACAACGGAAAAGCGAAAAAAGCAGGATGGTCAATTCAAAGAGCAAGGAGAGAGCTTTTATGATATAATCCCATCTTTGACAGTCAAAAAAGCATAAAACTCAAGAATACCTTAT
>CBCTZR010000083.1:0-7725 GCA_965151435.1 uncultured Merdibacter sp.
TATCCTTATAAAACGGAAGTTTCTTTAAAAACGGAAACTTCATTAGAATTTGAGCGATTTCTAATAAATCGCTTTCTTGTCTTTCACAAGGCCCTCACTTAGATAATTTCTGCAGAGGTATCCGCTTATTCATAATAAAAACCCATCTTGACAACAAGTAAACATCTGTCTTGATGAGTTTCTGCATTTGTTTTGTTCAAACAGTGCGTCACACTTTCCCTTCACTGATTTTTTCAATACGCTTGACGATCTTACGCGCCGATACTTGAGCTTCTGTCATCGCATTCATCGATTGTTCCAGCGAATTCACGCTTTTTTCCAATCGCTGTGTCAAACGTTTGGCATCCTCCAATAAAGCAATCACATCATTTTCCAGCTGTTTGGCATGTTCACTGCGACGTATGTCTTTTGTCGCATGCACCATCGTAAAGACCACGCCAATCAATGTTGTTGGAGAAGTAATCAAAACATGCTGCTGAAATGCATATTCCAAAAGGTCGGAACATTGTGAACAAAGGTAGACATAGACTGCTTCACTAGGGACAAACATCACAGCCTGCTCACAAGTCTGCGAATTGATATACTTTTTGGCAATGTCATTGATGTGTTTTTTTATGCTACTCTTCAATAAAGAAATGCTACGTAACTGTCTCTCATTATCATTTTCATTTTCCAGAATTCCTTGATAGTTCTCCATAGGAAATTTTGAATCGATGCAAAGAAGCTGATTCGTTCCTGGAATGTGTAATACATAATCCGCAATCGTACCATTTTCTAATTTGTATTGATCTTCATATACTTCCTTACAATCTCCAGCGTAAAGTTCTAACAACATTCCTAACTGATATTCACCCCAGTTACCACGTGCTTTTTTGTTGATCATGATGCGGTTCATCGCTGCTACGTTCGCTTGAATCTGATCGATCACCGCATTTGACGCACTTGTCCCTTTATTTAACTGTGTCAGCTCCTGAAACAACAATTGAAATTGCCGATTCATCGCATCAATGGAAGTCATCGTCTGTTGAGACTTCATCAATAAGTTTTGATCTGTATTTTGTGAAAGAGATAATTGCTGACGCAACAGATCGATTTCTTTTTGCTTCTGGGCAAGGATTGCTTCCTCTTTAGAAAAGCGTTGACGCAATTCATAAAACACCAAGAGAAATCCAATGACCATCCCGATGCTCAACAGGATTAAAATCATTATTTCCATGTGATCGAACCTTTCTGTTTATTTCATTGTTTGTTTTTGTTCATTTTTTACTTTATCGAGTAATGCTGGTTCTTCTAATAGACGAAGCGCTACTAATGCAAGTGCGATGCCTCCATCATGCAATGCGCTTCTTCCCTGTGAAGAAATCGTGGCATCTGCCATCTCTTTTGAATGTCCATTCACACACTCATCCGCAATTTTGATATAACCATGCAAAGTTGGACAGATATAGCTAACAGCACCGATATCGCTGGAACCTGCAGGTACTTCATCCACAGGCAACACTTGTGTTCTTCCTACTTCTTTATAAGCTTCCAAAAGCAGATCGCATAAGGTGTAGTTAATCACATTATCTTCATAAGGACATTCATAAACACTCGTCTGATAAGTACATCCACTCATCTCACAAGCACCTTTCACACATTCTTCTGCCCGTTTGCAAAGCTCTTTTACATACGTCATCGTTTCACCGCGGAAATAATATTCCATGCTTGCATATGCAGGGATCACGTTTGCAGCTTCACCACCGGAAGAAATGATTCCGTGAATATATGTGTTTGGTTTTGCATATTGTCGCAACAGGCTGATTCCCATATAGCTCATAATTGCAGCATCCAATGCAGAACGGCCGTTTTGCGGATGACAACCATGTGCATTCTTTCCATAGAATTCAAATTTCAGTGGATTGAGTGCTAACGTGCGTCCACCCAAGCGATCCTGTGTAGAAGGATGGATCATCATCGCCACATCAACATCATCAAAGACATGGGCTTTTGCCATCGTCACTTTTCCACCAAAGTTTTCTTCTGCCGGCGTTCCGATGACACGAACCTCTCCTCCAAAGCAATCAATCACTTCTTTTAACGCAGCTCCTGCCGCAATGGAGATCGCTGCAATCAAATTATGCCCACAACCGTGTCCAACTTCTGGCAAAGCATCATATTCGCACAAAAAAGCAAAAACTGGTCCATTTTTTTGTGAACGGTAGATCCCTTGAAATCCAGTAGGGCATACATATGCCGATGTTGTATCAAATCCTAAATTCTTTAATGCATCACACAACAACGCCATCGTTTCAAACTCTTCATTTCCGATTTCCGGATGAGCATACATCTCTTTGACAAGATCCATATACAGATCAAGATGCTGCTTCACATGTTTCTTGATTTTATTCTTCATCATCTTCCCTCGATTCTATGATTCATTTTAAAAAAACTTCTACAAAAATGCAATGTAAAAAGCCCTTCTCACGAAAGGCTTCGTCTATTTACTTTACGCCATATTCTGCATAGTAAGCATCAATGCGTGTTTTCAACTCGTCATCGATCACAACTTTACCATTGCATGGTTGGTTGTACAAACATTCAATCACTTCCGGCATACTGACGATCGCTGCTGTTTCAAATCCATATAAATCTTTGATTTCTTCCAAAGCGGTCTTCTCCCCGCCTTTTCCTTTTTCATTACGATTTAAAGAAACGATCAATCCCTTGATTGAGACATCTGCCTGCGCTTTTAATATCGGATATGTCTCTTCTATCGATTTTCCAGAAGTTGTGACATCTTCAATGATAACAACACGATCTCCATCTTTCAGCTTTGAACCAAGTAAGATCCCTGTATCTCCGTGATCTTTTACTTCCTTACGATTTGAACAATAGCGAATATCTTTGCCATACAATTCGCTGATTGCCATCGTCGTAGCTACCGTCAGCGGGATCCCTTTATATGCCGGTCCAAAGAGTACATCAAAATCCAATCCATAATTGTCATAGATCGCTTTCGCATAATACTCACCAAGTTTACGTAATTGTGTACCGGTCACATAAGCACCCGCATTCATAAAAAACGGAGATTTTCGACCACTTTTTAATGTAAAGTCACCAAACTTTAACACTTCACTCTCGACCATAAATTCGATAAATTCCTTTTTATATGCTTCCATCTTGATCCTCCTATTTATACCTTTCTCTAATTTTATCATAACTATACAGGCTATTCAAATGCTTCTCTGTACTATAAAAAAGCGATTCTCTGTACTATAAAAAAGCGATTCTCAACGAACCGCTCTATCGTGTAATCACTTGTCCTTTATTCACTTCTCCAAAATTGATAAAATCAATCTTTTTCATAGGATGTTTTGTTTCTGTTATGACAAGCATAGTGGTAGAATCTAATCCTGCTTCATCCAATAAATCTAAATCCACTTCAACGATTGTATCTCCGGCACATACTTCATCACCCTGTTTTACGAATGCTTTAAAGCCTTTCCCATTTAAACTAACTGTATCGATACCAATATGTACCAATACGCCTGTTCCATCTTTCATTCGGATTGCAAAGGCATGTTTACTTGGATACAGCACTTCGACTTTCCCGTTTGTCGGGGATACGATCTTTCCGCTTTTAATTCGAAAACCGATCGTTTGTCCCATCAATTCTTTTGCAAATGTTAAATCTGCGATATTGTCTGGTGAAATCATCTCTCCATCTGCAATTGCAACAAAAACATCATCTGCATATTTTTTCGTTGTACTTCTCCATTTATCTAATAATCCCATATATTACCTCTACAGTTTTTCTCCATTTGATTCAATGACTTTTGCATACCAATAAAAACTATCTTTTTTATAGCGCTTAAAGGAACCTTTACCATAATCATCACTATCCACGTAAATAAAGCCATATCGTTTTGCCATTTCTCCTGTTGATGCGCTGACGATATCTATTGCAGACCAAGGAGTGTACCCTATCACATCAACGCCATCTTTGATCGCATTTAGCATTGAAGAGATATGCTGTTTTAAATAATCAATACGATATGGATCATGTATACTTCCGTCTTCTTCAAGTTTATCAAAAGCTCCTAATCCATTTTCAACGATCATGATAGGTCGCTGATATCGTCCATACAATTCATTCAAAGTATAGCGTAATCCATCCGGATCAATCTGCCATCCCCATTCGCTGGCTTTTAAATAAGGATTTGCTACACCAGCTAACAAATTACCTCCGATCATCGAATGATCATCTTCATGAGAAACACAATTTGTCTGATAGTAGGATATAGCAATATAATCGGTCGTTCCTTGTTTTAATATTGCTTCATCTTGTGGAGTTAGCGATAATTGTATATGGTTTTCTTCCCACATTCTCTTTGCATAAGCACCGTATTCGCCACGAATCATCACATCTGTACAATAATAGTTGATCTCTTGCCATTGCCTTTGAAATTTTAACAAATCCTTCGGATGGCAAGTTAATGGATAGGTTGGCATCATTGCAATCATGCATCCAACCTGTAATCGTTTGTCCATTTGATGTCCTAATTGAACAGCCATCGCACTTGCGAGAAATTGATGATGCAACGCCAGATACCGCTGTTGGATATCATCCGTTTGTTTATTAAAATAACGTGTGCCTTCATTTACGATACCTAAAGACATGTAATTGCCCAATGATAACGTACCACAATTAATTTCGTTAAATGTCATCCAATATGTAACTTTATCATGATAGCGTTCAAAAAGAACTTTACAATAATTCAAATAGAAATCTATTACCTCACGTGAAGCCCATCCGTTGTAATGATTTACTAGATAAATCGGCATCTCATAATGTGAAATGGTAACAATCGGTTCAATATCTTTTTTTCTTAACAAATCGAAGATACGATCATAAAATACAAGGCCTGCTTCGTTTGGTTCTTTTTCAATCCCTGTTGGAAAAATCCTCGTCCATGCAATCGACATACGATAGCACTTCAATCCCATTTCCGCCATCAAGTTAATATCTTCTTCATAGTGATGATAAAAGTCTGATGCAATACGATTGGGATAATATAGGTCTTCTTCTGCTTTTCTAGGCGTAATCTGACGCGGAATTTCTTTTGTACCATTTGAAAGCATATCAGCACAACTGAGCCCTTTGCCATCTTCATCAAATCCACCTTCTACTTGATTCGCTGCAGTGGCGGCTCCCCACAAAAAGTCATCTCTCATTGAACATCTTCATCCTTAAATAAGATATAAGTTGCAAAGAACGTTGCCATCATACCAATTACAATCGCAATTGCCATCATTATAACGTTATTTCCTTCTGGTGAAACAAAACATGGAAGAGCAACTATGCTTGATGCACCGGCAAATGCATAAATATACACATGAACCAACCCAGCAAAAGCACCTGCGATGCAGCTTCCGATCATCGCACCTGCCATCGCTTTTTTATATCGGAGGTTCACACCATACATGGCTGGTTCAGTGACACCACCAACTACTGCAGTAATCGCACAAGAAAGTGCAGTTGATTTTAAAGCTTTGTTCTTAGTTTTTAACGCAACTGCCAAGCTAGACATACCTTGATCAATATTGGAAATAACTAATGCAGTAAAGAAGATCGGTTCATAACCTACTGTAGCAAACATTTGAAGCAGATAAGGAACAAATGCTGAATGCATACATGACATGAATAAGAAAGGCATAACGGCCGCTAATACTGCAAAAACAATAAAACATAGCGTATAATACAACCAAATAACAGCAGAAGAAATATAGTTTCCTAAGAATGCGCCTGCTGGTGCTAACAAACAATATGCCAAAGGAACCATAATCAGCAACGTACAAACCGGTTCAACGATCGAACGCAACATTGTCGGGGAATATTTCGCAAAAAACTTTTCAATTGGTGCCATCACCCATGCACACAGGATTGCTGGGAAAATCGTACTAGTATAAGTCGCGTTATATACTGGAATACCAAAGAAATCTAAACCATTTCCAACAGAAGCGATAAAATCTGGGAAAATCAGCATTCCACCGACAACCATGCCTAGTCCTTGGTTTGCCCCAAACTTTTTAGCAGCATTTCCACAAACGATTACTGGTAGGAAATAGAAACCTGCCTGCCCTACATAATATAAGAGTAAATATGTTCCGCTTGTTTGATCCATTCCAAGAGAAGATGCGATAATCAACAAAACTTGAATCATACCACAGCCGATCAATGCTGGAATTGATGGCGACAAAGATCCTGAAATACCATTAAGGATACCATTAACAATGCTGCCTAATGTAATACTTTTATGCTCTTTTTCTTCTATAATTTCATCCGTACTATCCTGAAAGCCATATCTTGAACAAATTTCTTTAAAAACATCGTTCACTGCTTGGCCGATAATGATCTGTAATTGACCATTCTGCCACTGTACACCTAATACACCCTCCAATTCTTCAATTGCATCTTTTTGTACTAAACTTTGATCTTTAACATTAAAACGAAGACGAGTTACGCAATGTGTAAAGAATTCTACATTATCTTTACCGCCTACATAATCACTAATATTTTTTACTAATTCATCATATTTTTTTGCCATAATAGATTTCCTTTCCCTTATCTATGCCGACATACAGGCCGTACGCTCCCATATGATTCAGCCAAATTAATGTGTATGTTCTCTAGAACGAAGCCGATTAATATGCAAAATCAGATATAATTGTTCTTCTTCATTTAATTCCCATCCCATATTGTTTTGTAAAAACTGATCGATCATTTTCACGCATTCATAGGTTTGTGGATATTCTTTACTAATAGATAAAAACATGGATTGATTTTCGCTTGAAATAACAGTTTGATCTTTTTGACGACGTAAAAGAAACTGCATATGTGACGCAAATCGCGAGTAGTTGAAGCCATTTCTATCTATTTTAATTGAAAACTGTAGTTCTATGATCTCACTCACACGATCAAGAATGACAGATTCTTCAATTCGATCTTCTTTGCTAAAATTTTGTGAATTCACGATATGCAAAGCAATGCTGATTGCCTCTTGTGCATCCAAATGAATCTGTAATTTCTGATTGATATATTTTATAGCCCATTCTCCAATCTCCATTTCCTTTTCAAATTGCTGTCGAAAATCATAGCTATACGGCGCCTGAACCATTAAACCTTTTTTATATCGATCATATGCAAATTTTATGTGATCAGCCAAAGTGAAGACGATGTTTGGATTCATGTCACGTGTAATCTTACGTTTTATTTGATCTACGATGACGGATGAAACCGTGAAAATCTCATCTGGAATCTCATTCAATAATCCATAATATTTTGCATTAACTCCATAAAAAGTTTTACGAATTTTTTTCATATCTTTCAGTACATATGGGGTTTTTGGAAAGCCAATCCCATTTCCTAGTGCAATAAGTTGATTTCCATTATCATCAACACAAATTGCTGCGTTATTATTTAGTTTCTTTATTACACGCATGATTGGTTTCCTCCTTCCACAAAAAAAACTCCTCATAACATACACTATGAAAAATCATAGGTAATGCCTCAGAAGAGTAACAATCCATTAAAATCTAATGCCTATTCATAATTTGCAAAATTATCATACTCCATCTACACAGATATTGCAAGCGTTTTCTTATAAATTTTTATAAAAATATTAAAGGCCCGTTTTTAGAAGATAACACCATGGAACTTTGGAAGTAATAAGATTTATAAAA
>CBCTZR010000084.1:0-7620 GCA_965151435.1 uncultured Merdibacter sp.
CCTATATAAAGCACATATTTACATTCATGCTATTTTCTAACTGTCAAACTCCCGTCCCAACTTAACAACAACTTGAAAATCATGGCTAACTACACCATCATTGATCATATATGCCATGATCGTCGGTAAGATCAGTTCCAATACAGCTTCCATCCATTTACAAAATGGACCTAACGTACATTGAAGCCAGTAAGGTTTTAAATATTTCACCAATTTACGCATCTTAACACATCCGATTCTATTTCATTTCTTACACATACCTTATTATTATAAACAATTCTCATGATATTTCACTTGTTTTCTTTAGAATCTTACCCGCTTCCTTCGTTTTTATTTGTCATTTTATCGTTTGCTTCACTGATCAAAAGAAACTGTGATATGCTATAAGTAACAGAAATCAACAAAGGAGGATAATAGTCATGAATTATGCAATAACGATCGATATAGGGGGAACAAATACGAGAGTTGCTCTTGTTAATGAAAATTATATCATTGAAAAACGAGTCCAATTTTCTACAGATGCTAATGATCCCTATGCAACGATTGAAAAAATCCGTAAGACGATCGAAGACTTTGGCGTGCAGGCAAAAGGAATCGGTCTCTCTTGTCCAGGCCCTCTGGATCTTTTACACGGGTATATCCTAACGACAACGAACTTAGAAAAAGAATGGTATAACTATCCGATCTGTGAGAAGCTAAGTGAAGCAACCAAACTTCCTGTCTATTTAGAAAACGATGCGAACCTCGCTTGTTTAGCTGAGGCGTGCATCGGTCGGGGAAAAGATTACAACTACGTATCCTTTTTAACTGTTTCTACCGGTGTAGGGGCCGGCCTTGTCATCAACAAAAAAATCTATCAAGGAGCACATGGTTTTGCTCATGAAATTGCACACATTCCATTATGGAAAGATGGTCCAAGTCATGGTTCGATCTATCCTGGAGGCGTCGAAGCCATCTCTTCGGGAACTGCAATCACCTCACGTGCACAGAAAGCGGGATTATCTGTTGCTCACGCAGGAGAAGTCAATGATTTAGCTATGAATGGGAATGAAACAGCCATGCAGATCATCGATGACGCAAAAGAATATTTAGCTAATGCAATCGCAATCATCTATGCATTTATCGACCCTGAAATTGTCATCTTAGGAGGAAGCGTTGCATTAAAGATCCCTGGTTTTGTTGAAGATGTAGAAATGCGTGTAAAATCAAAAGTATTTACAACGATCGCTCCATTAGTGAACGTCGTAAAAACGAATTTAAATGAAGACAGCGGTTTATTAGGCGGTGCCTGTCTGGTATTCTTAAAGAAATAATCTGATCAGCTGCAGTATTTTCAGTTGTAAAAGCACATAAAATACTGCAGTTTTTTTTGCAAATCGCTCCTGTTGACAAAGCCCATTAAAAAGATAGCCTGTTTCGTGTCTATAACACATAAAACAGGCTATCTTTCTCATTAAAAGACAAGTTATGAATCAAAGCTGGATATTTCCAATTTTTGATTCTCATCATCATAAGAAGAAAGGATCACTTTCCCCGCTTTTAAAGAAGCAGGTACATCGATGATTCGCTGATTACGGCTACCTTTAAACCGTAGACGATAATCTTTTTGTGCCAAGATAAAGCGTCCATCGACCAATACGTCTAACAGTTCCAGCAGCTTTTTCTTGTTCTCATCACCAAGGATTTCTTCATATGTAAATCCGCTGTATGCCCAAAGTGATAATCCTCGTTCTTTTGCTGCTTGGGCAATCGGAAGCAGCACTTCACTTTGCCAAAATGGTTCTCCGCCAGATAACGTCAATCCGCTTTGCAAAGGTTCTGTTTTGATCTGTTCGATCAAATCCTTTACGGCAAACAATTTTCCACCATTAGGATCATGAGTTTGCGGATTATGACATCCTTCACAATGATGCGGACATCCTTGTGTCCATAAGACCATGCGAATTCCTGGCCCATCGACAAAGCTGTCCAACTGCAAAGGTGACGCAAGGCGGATCATTTGATCAGTCATGCTTTACACGATCTCTTTCTTCTGCACGCTTTCCGTTATTAAAACGATCTACTGTTCCAACTAAATATCCAGTGATTCGGCGAATCTTTTCAAACTTATACTCGCTCTTTGAATCATCACGCCCACATTTTGGACAAATGTGTCCTTCGATGACTCCACTGTATCCGCAACAAGGATCACGGTCAACTGGGTGATTGATACTACCATAACCAATGTTGTTTTCTTTCATACAACGAACGATTGACTCAAACGCTTCCAAATTGTTAGTCGGGTCACCATCTACCTCTACATAAGAGATATGTCCTCCATTCGTCAGCGCATGATAAGGCCCTTCTAAGCGAATTTTATCAAATGCGCGAATATGGAAGTACACTGGAATGTGGAACGAGTTCGTATAGTATTCACGATCCGTGATACCTTCCAATTCACCAAAGATCTTTTTATCTATTTTTGTAAAGCGTCCGGACAATCCTTCTGCCGGTGTCGCAATCAATGAGAAATTCAAATGATATTTCTGTGTTGCTTCATCCATGCGTTTACGCATATGCCCAACAATCTCCAAGCCCAGCTGCTGCGCATATTCGCTTTCACCATGATGCTGACCGATCAATGCTTTCAAACATTCCGCTAAACCGATGAATCCCATCGTTAACGTACCCTGTTTTACCATTTCATCCAGCGTATCTTCCCATTCCAAGTTTTCAGAGCCAAGCCATACACCTTGTCCCATCAAGAAAGGGAAGTTCTTTACTTTTTTCTTTGCCTGAATAGCTAGACGTTCCAACAACTGATCGATCACGACGTCAATCTTTTCATCTAGTTCCGCATAGAATCCATCAATATCCGGTTCTCCCAACATCACCTGGCCATGTTTGATACCGATACGAACTAAATTGATCGATGTGAAAGAGTTATTTCCACGTCCAGTAGCAATCTCTGGCCCATTGACATTTCCCATTACACGCGTACGACATCCCATCGTTGCAACTTCAGTTTCCGGGCGACCTTCTACGTAATACTGTAAGTTAAACGGTGCATCCAAAAATTCAAAGTTCGGGAATAAACGTTTAGCGCTGACACGACAAGCAATCTTAAACAGATCATAATTTGGATCTTCTGGATTGTAGTTGATTCCTTCTTTAACTTTAAAGATCAAAATTGGGAAAATTGGCGTTTCACCATTACCTAAACCAGCTTCCTGTGCCAACATCAACTTTTCGGATACCATACGCCCTTCTGGTGAAGTATCCGTACCAAAATTGATGCTGGAGAACGGTACCTGTGCACCTGCACGGGAATGCATGGTATTTAAGTTATGAACAAAACCTTCCATCGCCTGATAAGTTAACTTCTCTGTTTCTTTAGAAGCTTCCTTATAAGCAAATGCATCCACCAATTGTAACTGTTCATCACTTAAATCATAGTCCTCTTTTAACATCGCATTCAGTTTCCCAACAAAAGTTGCATCCATTCGCAATGCAGGACGAATCCCTGTTTCTTTTTCGATTGCTTCAATTTTTTCTTTTACGTCAGCATCCAATGATACCAACAGTTCTAATGCTTTATTTACATTTGAAATGTATGAATGACGGAAGGTCTTGGCAACACCTTCTGCCAGATAATAATCAAATGCTGGAATACTTTGTCCACCATGTTGATCATTCTGATTGCTTTGAATCGCAATCGCAGCTAATGCTGCATAACTGGTGATGCTCTGTGGTTCACGCAGATGGCCATGTCCTGTAGAAAAACCGTTTTTCAACAATTTATCTAATGGAATCTGGCAACATGTCAAAGTTCCCATATTCATAAAATCCATATCATGGATATGAATATCACCGTCATCATGCATCTTTGCAAACTTTGGAGTCATCAAATTTGCTTTACAGAATTCACGTGATACGGCACTACCATATTGCAACATGGTTCCCATCGCCGTATTTCCGTCAATATTTGCATTTTCACGTTTCACATCTGCATCTTTGCTGTCAGAAAACGTGATTTCTTTGATTGACTGCATCAATCGAGTCTTCATATTACGGATACGCGTACGCTCAGCACGATACAAAATATACGCTTCACTGGTCTTTGCATGTCCGCATTCAATCAGGATTTTTACGACTGCATCTTGGATTTCCTCAACATTTGGAATTTCATCCTGATAGTGGCGATTCAGATAATTGACCACTTGATCCGTCAACTGTTCTGCTGTCGCATAATCTGCAACTTGTCCTTCATCTTCTGCCACCTTTGAAGCCGCTAAAAAAATAGCGCGGGTAATTTTTTCGGGAGCGAAGTAGATCTCTCTACCATCTCTTTTTCTGATTTTTGTAATCATGAAGATCCCCTCCTTTACTACTCGGTCGCGTGAAAAACATAAGATTTCAGCGAACTGCCAAATCCCGCATTCTTCCTTATGATCCCACATAATAAGATATTCCTTTGGATCCTCCTTCATTGATCATCCCGACTGACTACTTTAGATCCTTATCCAATTACGACGCTGAAAACATTATACAACAGTTTCTATAGATTTTGCGCTGAAAATGCTTTACATTTTTTTGAAACTTCTTCGCTTCTGTTTACTCATTTCTAACAAGCTATAAAATTAGATCTTTTCGTTCGATTTGCGATATTTTTTCAGTATTTTCCAATATATGGTATATGAAAAAAGGGTCCATTCACTCATTGAAAATGAATGGATCCACTTTTTCATTCTTTATTTTGCTTTCCCTTTCGCAAAGTATCTTCAACATCTTCCACACAGGAAGAAAGCTTCAAAGAAAACCAAAAAGTACTTCCTTTTCCTTCTTCGCTCTCTACGCCATATTGTGCATGATGGAGTTCCAAGATTCCTTTTACAATACTTAATCCGATTCCTGAACCCAGTTTTCCCCGCACATGGACCTTATCTCCTTTATAATAACGATCCCAAACATATGGCAGCATCTCTTTATTAATTCCTATACCCAAATCCTGAACGGCAAAATAATATTTTCCTTCTTCCACCTTTTGATGAATGAGAATCTCCTTGTGTTCACCGCTGTAGTTGACCGCATTCGTTATTAAGTTATAAATAACTTGCGTTAATTTGATCTCATCTCCCTCAATCACCGTGGATTCCATCTCTGTTAAATGAATATCAAATTCGCCCTTCAAAAGCTTTTCAACACGTGAACATATTTGCTTAACCTTTAAAGCGATATCAAACTTCGTTATTTCTAAAGACTGTACTCCAGCCTGTAATTTGCTCATATCCAAGATCTCATTGACCAGATTTTTTAAACGATCTGCTTCATCAATGATCACTTGCACATTTTCAGCATTGTTTTCTCCAGGGATATCTCGCATCATCTCTCCATAACCGCTGATCATTGTTAAAGGCGTCCGCAAATCATGGCTCATATTCGCAATCAGTTCTTTCCGTAGATCTTCCACTTTTTTCAATTCTCTCGTGGCATAGTTCAACGTCTCGTTTAATTCATGAATTTCCACATATTCATGATTGTCAAAACGAACTTCATAATTCCCCAAAGCTAATTGTTTTGCTTGTTCGTTTGTCGTCCGAATTGGCCAAGCAATCTTTCTAGAAACAAAATAGGCTAAAGCTACTGCCATAGCAATTACAACGATCGATATACAGAAGAATTGTGCTTGTAATGTTGATACCGTTGATTGAACAGGTGTCAACAACGTATTTACAAAGAAGATGTATTGATTTCCATCAACAGAACTAACGATTGATGCACTGGTCATATTACGCATAACATCGCCATCATCTTCATTTTTTCCATTGATGATGATCGTAGCCGTTCCATTATTCGACGCTTTCGCTTTCAAATACAATTCTTCATATCGGTCTAATAATAAAGGCTGGCTGGGACATACACGAAAATTCCCTGCAATAGCCGCAATGTAATAAGGTTCCTCTTCCGTTCCCATACCATAAGTGTATACGCAAAAATCTTGTGAACTGGCTATTTCCTGTATTTCTTCATAATCATAGCCTCTTTGCAAACTGCTTTTGATTTGTTCTGTTGCCTGCCTTACACCTTGCTCTTTAATAAACATATAAAAATCTTTTAGGAATACTACTTGTACTAAGTAGAATAAGCATAAGATTATTCCAATAAAGCCTAACAGATACAATAATACCTTCTGCTGTATCTTCAGCTTACTGATCTTTTTTCTCAAAACGATACCCCACACCTCGCAGTGTCACGATCATCGTACTATATTTTTGTAAACTCTTCCGCAATAATTTAATATGCGTATCAAGGGTACGATCATCCCCATAGAAATCATAGCCCCATACATCACGAATCAGCTGTTCTCGTGTCAATGCGATCCCTTCATTTTCAATCATATAAAACAACAAGGTATATTCTTTAGGTGACATCTCAATCTCTTGCCCATCGATGAACACTTTACGTGCTGTTATATCTACTTTAAGTCCTTTGTATTCAAAAATGCTCTTTTTTGTTTTGCTGGCACCCTGATATCGCTTTAATATTGCAGCCACGCGCATCATCAATTCTCTGCATGAAAAAGGTTTAATGACATAATCATCAATACCTACTTCAAATCCATGAATTCGATCATACTCCTCGCCTCTGGCAGATAACATGATCACTGGCGTATCGCAAAATTCATGAATCTTTCTTACAGCGCTAAAACCATCCAGATTTGGCATCATGATATCCATGATGATACAGTCATAACTCATATCTTCACACTTTTGAACAGCATCCATGCCATCTACCGCTTCATATACTTCATAACCTTCAAATTCCGCAAATTTTCGAATCATCTTTCGAATGTTATTTTCATCATCAACAACGAGCAGTCTGGTCATAACATCACCCACTTTACTATTTTAGTTTTATTATATCGTATTTTTCTTTGAATAGTGTGATTGTTCTGTGAAGTTTCCCTGCTCTCATCCATACCTTGTTTCTCAGGAAATATGGTATACTGAACAACAGAGGAGATATAGGTGATTCATATGCTGAACAATGTCAAATATTACACATATACTGAGAAATCCATCAATGAAGATGCTTATGGAATAAATGATTCTTTCATCTTTGTATTAGATGGAGCAACCGGCTTAGGTAAAAAGGAATGGATGCATCCTCAAAGTGATGCCTTTTGGTTTGTCAACGAAATACAAAAAGCATTGCTTGAACAATGGCACAATTATCCATCTCCTTTATCGCTTTTGAAACAGACATGCAGAAAGCTATACACAGAATATCAAAGCACATGTAAACAGCCGATTTCTTTGGCAGCCATGCCTAGTGCTTGTCTTTCGCTCTTTTATGAAAATGGCGATGATTTGCTTTATTATGGTCTAGGAGATTGTTATGGTATCATTGAATTCACTGATGGTCATATAGAAATTTTTTCAGATCCAGTATTAGAAACTTTAGATCAAAATGCACTTAAAGAAATGAAAACTATTAGTGAAGAAAAAAAGATTCCTTTTTTTGAAGCTAGAAGTTTTATCCAGCAAACACTAATCCAAAATCGCTTATTACGCAATCAGCCAAACGGTTACCATGCCTTAGACCTCACCTGGTCAGATCTTGAAATGATCCCAACACATA
>CBCTZR010000085.1:0-7593 GCA_965151435.1 uncultured Merdibacter sp.
CCCCTTAATAATATTTGAGAAAAGACCGGTTCCCCCCTTAGCCGGTCTTTTCTCTTATCGTCGGATCATTCGACGAAGCAATCGTGTGAAATATGCGCCGCACAGCGAACCGCACGTATCTAACAATACGTCGCTGAATTGACCAGATCGTCCTTCCGATAACAGCTGATGCGCTTCATCGCTGCAAGCATAGAGAAAACAGATAGCCAAACTCAACAGCAAAGCCTTTTCCTTTGTGCGTGGATCGGATGAGAACATCTGATAAACGCTAATACCCAACAGTGCATAAATGGAAAAATGGGCTGCTTTCCGAACAAGGAACGTAAAGACATCAACTGTTAAAAAACTTTGAAAAAGCGGATAGATCCATTCAACGATAAATGAACTCTTTGCATTGGATGCTGTCGCATTATCCGCTGAAAACGAAAAAATCAATATCATGATCAACAATGAAGCAATCAGCCAACAATTTCGTTTCTTCTTATCTTGCATAAAGATTCCTCCAAACGCTCTTCATTTTAAACAAGAGCAGCCAATGCTGTCAATGCTTCTTCTAACTGATCCAAAGGCAATGCCGCAAAAGAAAGAGAGATGCTTTTATCTCGAACCGCATCGATTGCGATTCCTTCCTGCTGCAATCGTTTCAGAAATGGCTCGATCGGTTTTGAATAGGCAAAATGATAACGTGTAAACGATTCCTCGATCTGTATACAGGAAAGATTCGTTTTTGCTGCTATCTCCATCAATCGCGCATGTTTTAAGCGGTATTGTCGTCTAAGCCGGGTGATCCGTCGCCGTAAATGTCCATCAGCTATATAGGAAGCAAACGCCAGCTGTTCCAGTTTTGAAGCGCTGGGTGAGTAGGAAGACAGCTGTTGTTGATACATCTTCGTACAACTCTTGGGCAAGATCATATAGCTGATACGCAGCGCTGGTAATAAGATACGTGAGAACGATCCCATGTAAAGGGATTGCACTCCACTATCCATACCTGTCAATGCCATGGTCTTTTCACGCAGATAGGTCAATTCTCCATTATGATCATCTTCGATCAACAATAGCTGATGAACTTTTGCATAAGCGAGCAATTCCTGTTTTGCTTTCTCATCAAACCACGCCTGTTCAAATAGGCTTGGCGAATGAACGAACAAGATATCCGGATGAATCACATCCAGCTGGTGAAAGAATGTCTCTTTATCCGCATACGGCAGGTCCGCTACCTTCATCCCATAATCCTCAAAGACACGGCGTGCCTGTAAATAGACGTGTTGCTGTATAGCGACGATCTTCTTATCGGAAAACAGTCCACACACTTGATATAATAAAGCCTGAACGCTCGCTCCTATCACCATCTGTTCCTCATGTGCAAGGACCCCACGCATAAAAGAGGCATGACGCATCAGCGAGACACGAAGCACATATTCTCCCCTTGCCTCCCCATAAGAGGAAATGGTCGTATCACTCATCGCCTGTTTCAAATACTGTTTCCAGATGCTTAGTTCGCTTTCTTCCGCTAAGATCGATTGTGAGCGAAAATCATAGCGAATCTTCGGTTGATGGACAACCGGCGATAATTGCAACATCGCAGCATGCAGCGCACGATTTTCCTCCGTAAGCGCTACGTAGTACCCACGTTGAGGAAAGGAACGGATATACCCTTCCAACTGAAGCTGTGCATAGGCACGTTCAACGCTTGTCTGCGATACGTGATATTGGCGGACGCTAGCACGAATGCTTGGTAATCGTTCGCCCTGTCGGCGATACCCTTCTAATATCTCCTCTTTCAAACGCTGATAGATCTCTTCATATTTTTTCATAAGCCTGCTCCTATAAAACTGTCCCTTATTTTTATTCCTTTTCTGTCTATTTATTATAATACAGTTTTCCTCTATAATACATACACATAGGAGGGATCCAAATGAAACAAGATTATACACGCGAGCTTGTCTTTGGCGCATTAGGCATCGCCTTAGTGTTCATATCTACTACATTTTTAAAGCTTCCTAATTCAATTGGCGGCTATATTAATTTAGGAGATGGCTTTATTTTACTATTTTCTAGTATATTAGGACCATTCGCCTCCTTCATGGTTGGAGGGGTCGGCAGTGCTTTCGCTGATATTGCCGGCGGATATGGAACTTACGCTATTGCGACAATCCTCATCAAAGGAGTAGAGGGCCTGCTCATTTCAATTCTGATCCATAAAAATCAACAGTTGCGCTTACCAGCATATTTTTTAGGTTCTTTGTTGATGATTGGCGGATATTATGTAGTTGACTCTTTCTTCAACGCTTCATGGGCGGTCGGTGTGATCGGAATTCCCGGCAATCTCATTCAGGCAGCCGTCGGAATACTCATCGCTTTAGCAGCTGCTCCGTTGATCAAGCGGTTAAAAGAAATGCCAAAAGAATACGAATAACCCTTTGCCATCGATCAAGATGGCTTTTTTATGCTGTTTTTCAACGCTAATCACAAAGAATGAAAAAAATTCCAGGATGCTTTTTCGCACATGGAATTTTTTATTCTCATTAACTTTTTACCTTTTTATGTAAACGTTCAAATAGCGACGGCTTTCGTGTGATCTGTCTGACCAAAGCAGCTTGTGCACGATGTTTTGCCTCTTTCATCAGCTCTTCCTGTGAATCGATACCTTCGCCAACCTGCGCAAGTACTGCATATGTACCATCTGCCTGCAGTCTTCTCGCTTTACGCGTATCTTTCCACATGATGGATAATTCGTGAACGATTCGTTTTTTTAACCGCTCATCATCGATCGGGCAAGCAACCTCTACCCGCTTCTCTGTATTTCGCGTCATCATATCCGCGCTGGATATGTAGATGCGCTGCTCATCCCCTAAACCAAAACAATAAACACGCGCATGTTCCAGATAACGTCCAACGACACTGTGTACCTCGATATTTTCCGTATATCCTAAGACGTTGGGCAACAAACAACAGATGCCGCGAACGATCAATCGAACAGGAACACCCGCCTCACTGGCTTTTTGCAGACGATCAATGATCTTTCGATCCGTAATGGAATTGAGTTTCATCAGGATGAAAGCCGGTTTTTGTCGTTTTGCTTTTTCGATCTCTTCATCGATCATCGCCAAAATTGAAGTCTTTAACGTGTGTGGAGCGACGAGCAGACGTTGATAAAAGCCTTGCAAATTAGCGATCGCCATGTTCTGAAAGAAGTTTATTGCATCGATGCCGATTTCTTTTCTTGCGGTCATCAAGCTATAATCCGTATACTGTTCACTCGTCTTTTCATTGTAGTTTCCTGTTGCGATCTGTGTAAAATACTGAAGTTGGTTTTTCTTTTTCCGCGTGATCAGGCACAGCTTGGAATGCACTTTGTAATTCTCAATGCCATAGAGCACCGTACATCCGCTGTTTTCCAGCAATTCCGCATAATTGATATTATTTTGCTCATCAAAGCGAGCGCGTAATTCCATCAGCACGGTCACTTCCTTGCCATTTTCCGCAGCTGCCACCAAGTATCGGATGATCTTGGAATGCTTTGCCAGACGATAGACCGTGATCTTGATCGATAGGACATCCTTATCTTTTGCGGCTTCTTTCAATAAACGTAAAAATGGATCGATTGACTCGTATGGATAAAACAACAAGAGATCATTTTGTTGGATCTGTTCCATCATTCCTCTATCTTCACGAATAGAAGAGGAAGGCTGTGGATGAAAAGGTGGATAGAGAAGAGACGGTTGTTCTTTACCCAACTGTTTAGCCAAAGCAAAAACGTAGGAGAGTTCCAACGGTGTCTTGCTTAAAAAAACTTGCTCCTTCTCTAATCGCAAACGCTCACAGAGATAATCGATTAAAGCTTCATCGCTGTGACGATAGATCTCTAAGCGAATCGCTGCCATGCGCCGACGTTTTTTCAGGATATGTTTCATCTGTTCACGATAATCTTCATCATCGTCGATCTGCGCTTCATTTAAGTTGATGTCGGCATTGCGCGTCACTGCGATCACTGTGTGCAGATCAATCGCATAGCCGGAAAACAAAGCTTTCAATTTGGCACTGATCAGATCCTCCAATAATACAAACCGCGTTTTTTCTTCGTTTACAAAGCAACAGCGCTCCACGCTTTGAGGAAGCATCACCAATCCATAAAGCGCTTTGTTTTTCGTCTTCAAACGGGCCATGACATAAATCGCTTTATTCACCAAATGCGGAAACGGATGATGTACGTCAATCACCTGCGGAGATAATAAAGGCAGAACGTCATTTTCAAAATACTGATCGATCCTTTTTTGTTCCTGTGGATGCAAGCTCCGATATTGGATGCGATGCAAATAAGGTTTTAATTCACGACGCAAATTCTTGTAAATCGCATCACGCAACAAATACAGTTTCTTCGTCGCTCGATAGATCGCTTGTAGCTGTTCACCAGCAGACATACCACTCTTGTTATCGATCGAATCTTCATCTAAGATGCTGACATCGTACAAGCTCCCGCAACGAATCATATAGAATTCATCCAGATTGCTGGTAAAGATTGCCACAAACTTTAAACGTTCCAACAATGGGACGCTTTCATCGCCTGCCTCTTCCAACACTCGTTCATTGAAACGAAGCCAGGATAGTTCCCGATTTTGCGTATAAGCATAATTTTTCAAATTCCCCATGTAGACTCCTTCTTACACTTTCGCCATGGTTTTCATGATTTTCATCAAATAACCTTCTCGAATCCCATAACGGCTTACCAGAAGATAAGAACAATGACAATGTTGCATAATGTCCATCAAAATCAAAAGACCAGGAATCAGCGTATGAATTCGCTCCGGCTTATTACAAAGCAAGAAATGTGCTCCCTTTTCAGAACAGAGATGCTTTAACAACATCTGAAGATCTGCCAGCGAGATCACTGATCCTTTCTCTGTGATCATCTGCAGTTTCACCAATAGTTTCTCCACCGCACGCGCAGTTCCTCCAGCAGCAAAGACCAGCGTCTCTTTTCCATTGAATGAAGCATCTAATTCACGTTGAATATGGCGGTGCATCCCTTCAATTTCCTGTAAGGAAGGCAAAATACCTTTCACATGTGCATTAAACAGATTTAACGATCCAATCGGCATGCTGCAGGCACGTTGAATGATGCGCTGTTGAAATGAGACGATCTCGCTGCTGCCTCCACCGATATCCACGAAAATGCCATCTTGTTCCTGTAACTGCAAAGAAGCACCATAAAAGCTTAACATGGCCTCTTGATGACCATCTACCACATGTATTTTTCTCCCTGTCTTTTTTTCGATCGTTTTTACAACCTCCGCTGTGTTTTCAATATTTCGCAAAGAAGCTGTCGCAAACGTATAACTATGTTCGATCTGCAGCTGCTGCAGCACTTTTGAAAAACTCGTCAGCGTTGAACAGAGCACTTGAACGCCTTCTTTGTTTAAGCGACCTTCTTGTACATAAGAAACGATTCCTGCAGTTGCTTTTTTAGAAAACAACAAGCGAAACTTATCATTGCGCACACGATAGACATTCATACGAATCGTATTTGATCCAATATCTGTAATCGCCACGATCATCGTCCATTCCCCTTTCCGGTTGCCTTTTTAAAAACTAACACATTCCTCACGCTCCTGACATCTTCATTATGTAAAATGCTGTAAAATCCATTTAAATTTCTTCTTTGCATAAGGTTTTTAACAGCGGTTCAAAACAAAGCCCATAGGCATGCGGTGTCGCTTGTTTCAACGTGAGCTCCATACTCTCTTTGACAAACACAGCGGCCATTTCCACACTTTCTGTCAAGGTTTTTCCTTCCAATAAAGCACCGCTGACAACAGCAGCAAACACATCTCCACTGCCTGGGCGACCGAAACCGATCTTCTCATTATAGACTTCCGTATAATTTCCGTTTTCATACACAAATGTACACATTTGATCCGCTTCTTCCATGCCAGTCACCACGATCTGATGGACACCTTTGTGTTTCAATTGTTCACAGCAGGCAAGCAAAAAGGAAGTACTCGGTTTTTGTCCTGGATATGGTTGATCACATAATAGACACAATTCGGTGAGATTTGGCAGTAACACCTGCGCATAGGGCACGATCTCCTTCATTTTTGTGACAATGGCTTCATTGATCGTCGGATAACGACAGCCATGATCCCCCATGACCGGATCAACGATGATCTTTGTTGCCGCAGGTAATGCCTGTAACCAGTGCATCAAGAGATCCGCTTGTTGTTCACTGCCCAAAAAGCCGGTGCATACCGCATCAAACACGATTTGTTCCTGTTCAAAACTCTTTAAGTAAGCAGGTAATTCCTGCGTAAAATCCTTCATGAAATAATGAGGGAACTCCGTATGCATAGATAAGATAGCAGTTGGAATCGCCACGCCCTGATGTCCCATCACCGACAAGATGGGTAAGATCACACTGATCGAACAACGTCCAAAACCACTCAGATCATTGAAGATTGCAACCTTTTTCTGTTTATCCATAATTATCCCTCATTGATGATCCGATACTGTTCTTTTAAATAGTCCAGATCTTCTTTCGACAAAGAAGCAATGATCGTCTCATCTACTTGTGTCAACGTTCCTAAACGTTCAATGACACTGGCTAACAACAACAAGAAGCCAAACCCTTCCTGCTCTTGTGCACGCGGATCCATCATGGCACGCACTTCCTCTTTTGCGCTCCCTTTGTGCATCTCCCCTTCTTTCTGAAGACTGCCATCTGCACTTTGATATCCATGGGGTAACACAAACCGATACGTTGTTCTTTGCATTCGATCACCTTATCCTTTCATCAAAAGAAAGCGAAGCGTCATTCAAAGGTGAATGATGCTTCGCTATCCTTCTTCCTGACACTGTTTTTAGTATACTGCAAAAAAGCAAATATTACAACGAATCTACACCCAATCCATTAGTGCTTTACGGTAATCAATACATAGTTACCAGTCCAAATAATACAAAATTAATGCGTTTATTTCACAACAAGTGCGAACAGTTTGGCATCGTTCATGACAATGAACAGATTTTCGATTATTTAAAGACGTTTGAAGAGAAAAATACAGGGAAGCAACTGAGTCTTTGGGATTTAGAAACAAGATAAGCAGAATTCTTGAGAAAGATGAGCAGGATCATCGGCTTTTGATTTTAAGAAAGAATACGTGGAGTTTTACATACCCAAAACCAACCTGAGTTCATAATGGTTTCAAAAGCAAAGGATATCGCCTAATATAAAGATGATAGAGGCTATCAAAAATTCTATACGCCTACGCTTACGCACGAAAAAAGCGACAACAGACTGCCTTCGCCTATTGTCGCCATTCCTTTGTTTAACATTTACTTCGACAGTTTATGCTTTTTATACATTCCTAGGCTGCATGCACTGCCAGAGAACAGAATCATTGCGCCCCACAGCAAAATTTTGTTTTCGTCAATTCCAGTGTTCGGAGTCGTATCTTCTTTCTTAGAATCTGTATCTGTCTGAGAAACATTTGTCGTTTCATCGTCTGTGCTTGGTTTCTGCGTATTTTGCTTATGTGCGATAGAGAAGTAATAGAAGTGTAAAAAATTTTGCCGTTCCTATCCGGCACTTGGCCATTG
>CBCTZR010000086.1:0-7206 GCA_965151435.1 uncultured Merdibacter sp.
ACTTGATCGCTTTTTTTCTGCTTTTCATGTATAATGAGGTAACAAAAGGAGGGTTTTATGGAAATCCTGTTCGACGTCTGTAACGATACTTTGCGATTGCTTCCATTTTTATTTATTACTTATTTGTTATTATCATATATCGAACATAGCGATCGGTATGATTTTCATCAGTTGATCTTGCGTTATAAAATACTTGGCCCTTTTTTAGGTGCACTTTTCGGTTTATTACCGCAATGTGGTTTCAGTGTAATGGCAGCTTGTCTTTACTTGAATTCCTCGATCTCTATCGGTACATTGGTTGCGGTTTTTCTATCGACCAGCGATGAAGCTTTTCCTATGTTGTTGGCTCATCCGGGCAGCTTTATGATATTGTTACGTTTGGTGATCGCGAAAGTTCTCTTGGCGCTGGTTGTCGGTTATCTTGTGGATGTGCTTACACATTTTCATTTCCACAGCAACGGGGAGAACACCATCGATCATGAAGAGCATTGTGAAGGAATCTGGAAAGAAGCTTTCCAACGTACGGTTTCTGTCTTGTTTTACATCTTTATCTTTTCTTTGATCTTAAGCATCCTGATTGATCAGATCAATCAACAGGAGCTGTCCTTGTTTTTAAAGGACCTCGGTATCTTTCAACCACTCGTCTGTTCTTTGATCGGTTTCATACCCAATTGTGCATCCAGCATTTTGTTATGCGAGCTATATTTATATGGTTTGATCAGCAGTGGTTCTCTGTTTGCGGGCTTATGTTGCAATGCGGGATTAGGATTTACGATCTTGTTGCGTGCACGTGCTTGGAAAACGCTTATATTCGTTGGTGGGGCTTTGTTTGTGAGTGCATGGTTGGCATGCATCTTGTTTTAGAGGAGTGTGCATATGGACTATAAGGAAAATTTTCATCATCTGATCGATCAAGAAAAATTTGAAGACGCTTTTCATTATTTAAAAAAATTTAGTGGGTATGCCTATGAAGATCCTTTTTATTTTGCAAATATGGGATGGCTTTACAACCAGTTTCACGATTATGAGAATGCAAAAGGTTGTCTGTTGACCGGTTTACGCATTTTTGATGAAGATGGTTGGATGTATGCACAGCTGGGATGCACTTATAATCGTTGTATGGAATATGAGAAGGCGTTACAGTGTTTTACGAACGCATTGCGTTTGAATTTTGATGATATGTGGATCCACTATGAGATGTGCCTTGCATATCGTGAACAAAACCAGCTGGAGCAAGCTTTGGAAGAAATCCAAAACGCATTGCTGGATGCGCCTGACAACATCGCATATTTAGAAGAGTGCGGAGATCTTCTGAATACGATGGAGCAATTTTCGCAGGGCCATGATCTGTATGAGAAAGCATATGCTTTGACAAAGGATGCGTATTATCAGTTTATGATGGCAGAATGCTTGGAAAAAGATGGACAGTATCAAAGGGCTTTGTCGATATTTTCTCGTATCGATGAACCTGCTTTTCAATGTGATGTCACATTGCATAGAGGGATTTGTTGTTGTGAATTGCAGCGTTATCAAGAGGCAAAGACATTTTTGTTAGAAGCAAGCCAGCTGGGACGTGATGATACTTTGTTGCACAAGACTTTAGGTGATGTGTATCATGCATTAGGTGAAGAACAACCGGCGCAGGATCATTATCAGACAGCGTTTAATTATTATGAGCGCGCATTAAATCTTAATGAGGATCGACGTTGGATCTATCAGGAGATGGCGGAACTTGGCGCTAAGTTAATGGATCATACACGATTATATATGCTATTGGAAGATGGCTTGTTGGAATATGGAAATGAATCTTGGATGCGTTATAAGGCTGCACGATTGTATAGTGAGGATGAACGCTATGATCGTTCACTATCCATTCTTCAGGAAACACCGGCAGCGCTCTATACAGAAACGTTTGATTATCTGCTCGCTCATGATTTAGGACGTGCTAAGCGTCCAAGCGAAGCGATTGCAGTTTTAGAGAAGCTTCATAACGATCATCCCCAAGATACTTGGGTTTTATGCGAATATGGATGGAATTTGTTGAACATGGAGTATTATGAGCAGGCTATCGAATGTTTTCAACAGGTTTTGCAGATAGAAGAAGACGCTTATAGTGAAGCGATGATTGGTTGGTGCTATTATCACTTGGAAGACTATGCCCTTGCTTTACGTTATTTTGAAACAGCAAATCAGCATCCTTCAAATTTAGATTGGTTGGATCAGGTTATCGAGGATTGCAGAGTTCAGTTGGAAGATAAGGAGTAAGCTTATGTGTGGACGTTATCAATTTACTTATACCGCACAGAAAGAGGATCCTCAGCTTTCTTCAGCTTTGCTTTCGGCAATCACGCAGCATATGCAAGGGGAGATCTTTCCTTCTCAATCGGTATTGATTTTTTATGGCACCTCACAAGGAGCTTGCGCAGCAATTGCCAGTTGGGGGTTTCGTTATCAAAAAAAGCGGATAATCAATGCGCGATTGGAAACGCTGCAAGAACGAAAGCTATTTGCTCCTTATGCGCATCTGCGTTGTGTGTTACCATGTGATTGTTATTTTGAATGGCAAACTTCTAAGATGGGAAAGCGGCGGATGAAGATCGCTCATCCATCGTTGAAGCGCTTGTATTTGGCTGGCATCTATAATGAGCATATGGAGGCATGTGTATTGACGATGAAGGCAAGGGGATCCTTAGCTGCGATCCATGATCGCATGCCGATTGTTCTGGATGCACAAGGTATGCGTGCGTATTTGGCCGGATGTCAAGGAGTTGCCACAATCAACGCTCAATTGGTTGCAAGAGAAGCGGATCCTGCTATATAATACAGCTGTTAAGAAAGGTAGATCGTATGAAAGGAAGAAGATGGGTCGTCAGTTTGTCCATAATCGCATTATTAACCATATGGAAAGTCACTTCTGCTTTGGTAGGGTACTCTTTCATCCTGCCTTCTCCGGAAGAAGTCTTTACGGCAATGTTGCGTTTATTGATTACATCTTCTTTTTATGAAGCGATTGCGGCAACAGTGGTGCGCTCTTTTTTCGGATTGGCAGTTGCTTTCTTCTCTGCCGGGATCGTTGCTTTTTTTGCCTGGAAACATAATTGGATCGCTGATCTGTTTTCACCATTTTTGCTGTTGATGCGCAGCGTGCCTAATATTTCTTATATTCTGTTGGTCTTATATTGGTGTTCAAGGAACAGCAGCTCGATCATCATCAGCTTTTTGATTTTGTTTCCGATGATCTATCAGATATTATTTGAAGCGCTAAAGGAATTTAGTATCTCTTATCAAAAAGTGCTGTATATCTATCCAAAACCTTGGAAACAAGCATTGCTTCAAGTATATCTGCCCTTGTTGCGACCTGCAATCGCAGCGAGCTTATGCAATGGAATCGCTATGGCTTTTAAAGTGGGAGTCATGGCAGAAATCTTAGGACAAGTAAATCTTGGTGTAGGAAGAGCAATGCAATTGGCGCGCTTGAACTTTGATTTGGTAAGCGTGTTGGCCTGGACCGGATGGATCATCTTATTGTTGTTTCTTTTTGATCAAGTGCTGAAAAAAGTAGTGGGGATTGTTTGTAGAGGGGGATAGAGGAGATGAAACATCAGTTAGTGAGCATCATTGTTCCTGTATATAATGTGGAAAACTATATCGTGCGCTGTTTGGATTCTTTGGTCAATCAGAGCTATCCTATGATCGAAATTCTTTTGATCAATGATGGCTCAAAGGATCATAGTGGAGCGATAGCAGAACAATATGCGCTAAAGTATAAACAAATACGTTATTTCAAAAAAACGAATGAAGGATTAAGTCAAACACGGAATTTTGGCATCCGACAGGCAAGAGGTGAATATTATGTGTTTGTGGATAGCGATGATTTTATCGAGTGCGATATGATCGAGAAAATGATGACATGTGCACAGAAGGAAGAGGCGGATCTCGTTATTGCGTCTTATCGCATGGATTATCGGTTTGCGTCTATTCCCCACAAGGCTCCCCCTCATCGGGTTTGGGAGAAGGAACAAGCAATCGAGGCTTTGTTGAGAAATGAAGAAATAAAAAACTTTGCTTGGGGAAAACTCTATCGTGCACATTTATTTGAAGGAGTGGAGTTTCCAAGCAAACGTTTTGAGGATATCTATACGACATATCGCACGTTCTTAAAGGCAAAACGTATCGTCACGATACCAGATCATCTTTATCATTATGTACAGCGTCGTGGATCGATCATGAATAAAGATGGATTGCTTGCTTTGGATATGGACATTGTACTCGAGATGAGAGAAGCATTCGAACATCAGGAGAGAATGCTAAATGAAGCATATCCGGATCAGCAGTTTTCTAATCAGCGGAATTTTTTTAACACGGATATGCTGATCATCTATACGATGCTTTTCTTTGTGAAACGTGAACAAATCTATCTCTATTCGCTGCCGCAGTTATCACTACATGGTTTACCGCTATATCTTCGCATCGCTTATCGGATCTGGCTAAAATGTGCAAAGCTCAAGTTTGGTGATCGTTTGTCGATGCGTATGGAAGAATCGTGATAACCTACGTATAGGGTGAAAATTGATCGAATCCTAGATTCTTTTACTTAACGATGTTATAATTATACACAATTGGAAAGGAAGTATGAAACATGAAATTTTTGGATAAGCTGCGTTATTCGCTTTCACGGTTCTTATATGGACGTTATGGGGTAGACCAATTCGGCCGTTTCCTTTCGTTTGTTGTGACGATCTTATTGATTCTATCGATTTTTTGGCGAAATCTCATTTTGATTTTACTAGCGTTCTTCTTGTTGATCTGGATGTATTTTCGTGTGCTTTCAAAAAATTATGCTGCACGTTATAAAGAAAATGAGCGATATCTTAAGATCGTTGTTCCCTTTCGTCGTCTATTTTCAGGGATCTATCTGCGGATCCGTGATGGGAAGAAGTATCGTTATTTCAACTGTCCAAGCTGTCATCAGCGCTTAAGAGTTCCAAAGGGAAGAGGTAAGATCACTATTAAATGCCCAAAATGCGGAACACGCTTTGATGCTAAGTCTTAAAAAATAGAAAGCCAAGGAATGAAATCTATCTATAAATAAAGGATACAGATGAAAAACTGTATCCTTTGTTTCTTTTAGCCTTCCTGTGCACTCATCTTTTCTCGATAGAGCTGTCGGCGATCGTTTGCGGTCAATCCTTTTTTGCGCAAGCGGATCGCATCCGGTGCGACTTCAACAAGCTCATCGTCATTGATAAATTCCAACGCTTCTTCCAAAGAAAGAATACGTGGCGGTGTTAAAAGCATTGCTTCGTCTCGACCGCTTGAACGGATCGCTGTCAATTTTTTGTTTTTCAATGGATTGACGTCCAGGTCGATGTTTTTAGCGCTTACACCAATGATCATACCTTCGTATACTTCAGTTTGCGGAGAGATGAATAAACTGCCACGTTCTTGCAGATTCCATAAAGCATAAGTCATGGCCGTTCCTGTCTCAGTGGAAATCATCGCCCCATTTGTACGTTGAGGAATTTCCCCTTTGTATGGTTCGTAACCGACGATTCGGCGAACCAAAGTACCTTCACCACGTGTATCATTGATGAATTCGTTGCGATAACCTAACAAGCCGCGGGTTGGTGCATGATACGTAATTCGTGCATAACCGTTTTCTTCTTCCATATCCATGAGAATTCCTTTGCGAAGATTCAGTTTACTGATGACCGTACCTTCATACTCGCAAGGAACGATAGCTACCACTTCTTCTACCGGTTCTACTTTTACGCCGTTTTTGTCTTTATGTAAGATGACTTCTGGTTTTGACACTGCCAGTTCATAGCCTTCTCGGCGCATATTTTCGATCAGTATAGAAATATGCAGCTCTCCGCGTCCACTGACTTTAAAGCAGTCTGCAGAGTCTGTAGGTTCTACGCGCAGACCAACATTGACCTCAAGTTCTCGTTCAAGGCGTTCTTTAAGATTACGGCTGGTCACATACTTACCGCTTTGTCCTGCAAAAGGGCTCTTATTCACGTGAAAGTTCATGCTGAGGGTAGGCTCTTCAATTTCTATGCTCTCCATCGGCAAAACGTTGTCTTTATTGCATAAGGTCTCACCAATAGAAATATCTGCAATTCCGGCAACGACGACGATATCGCCACTGTGTGCTTCTTCCACACTGACACGTGTTAAACCTTTATAAACGAAGATTTGTGAAGTTTGCTTATTTCGTACGTTTCCTTTATCATCACAGACGAGGATCGGCTCTTGTGCTTTCAGTGTTCCTTGAAAGATACGCCCAATTCCTAAACGTCCGATATATTCGTCATAAGCCAATGCGGAAACCTGCATTTGCAAAGGTTCATCATCCTTGTCTGGATAGGGTTCACAATGATGCAGGATCGTTTCAAACAATGGTTCGATGTTATCGCTTGGCGTATCTAGATCATATTGCACAATGCCTTCACGGGCAATGCCATATAAGATTGGAAAATCTAATTGTTCATCTGTCGCATTCAGATCCAAAAACAGCTCATACACTTCGTCGACGACTTCTTGTGCTCGCTGATCTTTTTTATCGATCTTATTGATTAATAAGATCGGCTTCAGTCCGTATTCCAGTGCTTTGCTGAGAACAAAACGCGTTTGCGGCATCGGCCCTTCGCTGGAATCCACCAATAGGATGACGGTATCAACAGTCTTGATGATACGCTCTACCTCGCTGGAAAAATCTGCATGGCCGGGTGTATCCACGATGTTGATCTTGACCCCTTTATGGATGACCGAACAGTTTTTGGAATAGATCGTAATTCCACGTTCACGTTCGAGATCATTGCTGTCCATAACACAGTCGACAACTTCTTCATTGGAACGGAATACATCGCTTTGACGCAAAAAAGCGTCCACTAATGTTGACTTTCCGGCATCAACATGGGCGATCACCGCTATATTAATAATCTTTTCTTTTTCGCTCATATGTGTTTCACCTCAATAATAAACAGTATAATAATATACCTAAAAGGTGATAAATACAATGAAATTTGATAGAAAAGAGCGATCGCCCTCGGTTGGAAAGAAAAGTGAAGGACGAAAGTGAAGGACATCGATTGCAAAGAGAATATTTCCTTGGATCAAGGACAAAAAATGGAAATATCTATGCTATAATACCTGTTTTCCGAACAAAACGTTAAAATATGGTGTTAGTTCCAAAAAAGAAAT
>CBCTZR010000087.1:0-6818 GCA_965151435.1 uncultured Merdibacter sp.
TGGAGCATGGATGTATCATTGAACGAGTCAATCACGTGGAATTGATCGTACAGCGGGGTCAATACTATCAAGTGTATACGGGAATGTTTGAATTATCTAAAAAATTTATACAATCAAAACAAAATGTATACTAGAAAAATCGGAAGTTTCTGGTATAATTCATCAGGATGAGCGTACATGAATAATTTTATGCATGTCCATCCAAAGGAGGGATTTACGTGAAACTGACCTTGATCGTGCTGTTAGCAGTATCTTGTTTGGACAGCTTTGTCGTCATGATGGAGAGAGGTTCCTCTATGCGAGAGCTGCGGATAGCCAAAGGAGGCTGTCATGCCTTGATCTTTGCAATCGTAAATGCAGCAATGCTGTTTTTCGGCATGCAATTGTCACATGTGGTGATTGCCTATCATTGGATCGGTATCGATCGTTTTCTGTCAGCAGCGATCTTTGTAGGTTTGGCAACCTTCCTGTTGATGAAAGTAGTCAGTCGCAAACGTTATGAAGAACATCTGGATCTGGCTTTCAGTTATCGAAAAAGCTTACGGGAAGCGTTTTTCACCAGCATTGATACGATCGTTCTCGGGTGTGCGCTTGGCTTGATCGGGGAACCGATCGGATCAACTTGCCTCCTGATGTCTGGGTTGACATTTATTGCAACCTATCTGGCATTATGGATCGGGTATTATTTAGGAGCTGCTTATCAGCGGGGGATGATCTTTTTATCCTCACTGGTTTACTATGCAGCTACTCTGTGGATCTTATTTCCGCTTTATTAGAAAAGAATGGGAGAAAAGAGGATGGAACACCGCAAGTGGAAGATGAAGGACTTTTTAGCAGAGAGCCTGGAATTGCTCATGCAGGAAAAGCCGTTTGATAAAATTACGATCAAACAGATCTGTGACCGAGCAGGTGTGATCCGTGCGACTTTTTACAACCACTTTGAAGATAAGTATGCTGCTTTGAATTACATCAGCGGTGAACTGCTTCATGAATCACAGAAGGTGTTTTTACCTTCCGGAGATATCGTCCATGTGATCTTGTCGCTGTGTGAAACGATCTTTGATCATCGCGTCTTTTTTGTCAGAGCCTTTCAGGTACAGGGGCAAAATGATTTTGATCAGATGTTCGTGAATCACATTGCGCAATTGATCGAGGAATTATTGATCGTCGTGCGAAATGATGAAAGTGAAACGTCACTTTATAGCAATCAGGCGTTATCCTTATATTTTGCAAACGCGTTTATGTTTTTGTGCAAACAATGGCTGAAGGAAGGCTGCCGTTATACGCCGCAAGAGTTTGCGTCTTACAGCAGTGGGCTGTTGTTGCATGGATTGAAAGATTATCTAGGGGAAAACGATAGGAAGAATAAACAAGAGGTGATGGAATGAGTTACCGTATCGGATTTGACATAGGAAGTACAACGATCAAAGCCGTTGTATTGAATGAAAACGGAGAGATCCTCTATAAGAGCTATGAGCGTCATAAAGCGCAGATTCGTGAAATGGCACTAGCGAAGATCGAAGAGCTGAAAGATCTGTTGAAGGATGAACCATTTTACTTTGCCCTTAGCGGCAGCGCTGCTTTGGGAATGAGTCAAGAAGGAGATCTGCCGTTTATACAAGAAGTGTTTGCCAGTGCGCAGGCGGTTCGTAAGCATTATCCACAGGTGGATGCGGCAATCGAACTCGGCGGTGAAGATGCGAAGATCTTGTTTTTCCAAGGCGCAGTGGAACAGCGTATGAATTCGACTTGTGCTGGGGGAACTGGAGCATTCATCGACCAGATGGCTTCTTTATTAAATATCGATCTGGCAAAGATGGATGAATTGAGCCTGCAATATAAACGTCTATATCCGATTGCATCTCGCTGCGGTGTATTTGCTAAAAGTGATATTCAGCCGTTGATCAATCAGGGAGTCGATAAAGCAGATCTTTGTGCGAGCATCTTTCAAGCGGTTGTCGATCAGACGATCACTTCGCTGGCACAAGGAAGAAAGATCGAAGGAAACGTATTGTTTTTGGGAGGTCCTCTGTTCTTTTTGAAAGGATTGCGGCAGCGTTTTAAAGAAACGCTGAAGCTGGATGAGAAACACGCGCAATGTCCGCAGATTGCAGTGAATTTTGTCGCTTTTGGTACGGCATTGTGTGCCAATGACCGCTTTACATATGAAGAATTGCATCAGAAATTAGAAGCGTTAAAGAATATGCCGGTGAAAGAGGAAGAAAGCGAACCGCTCTTTCGCTCAAAAGCGGAATATGAAGAATTTATTGCCCGTCATAAACGTTCAGAAGTCGTCTATGGCGATCTAACCACTTATCGTGGCAAGGTCTATCTGGGGGTCGACAGTGGCTCTACTACGACAAAGCTGGTGCTGATTGGTGAAGATCGTCGGTTATTATATGAAGCCTATACGTCCAATCAGGGAAGTCCGTTGGACGTCGTCCATGAACATTTGAAAAAGATCTATGAACAAGGTGGCGATCGTATTCAGTTTGCAGGAAGCTGTGCAACTGGGTATGGCGAAGAGTTAATGCGTCACGCATTTCATCTGGATGAAGGATCTGTGGAGACCATGGCGCATTATGAGGCGGCCAAATATTTTAATCCAAACGTCGATTATATTCTGGATATCGGCGGGCAAGATATCAAATGTTTTCAGATCAAAGATGGCCGCATCGATGATATCGTATTGAATGAAGCATGTTCTTCCGGCTGTGGTTCCTTTATTGAAACATTTGCTAAAAGTTTGGGATACAGCGCACCTGATTTTGCTAAGCTTGGATTGAAAGCACAGCATCCAGTCAATTTAGGAACACGTTGTACGGTTTTTATGAATTCCGGTGTAAAACAAGCACAGAAAAATGGTGCGACGATTGAAGATATCTCTGCCGGTTTATGCCGCAGTGTCGTAAAGAATGCGTTATATAAAGTCATTCGTGCAAAACGCAAAGAAGATCTGGGAAAAGAGATCGTCGTGCAGGGAGGAACCTTCCGCAACGACAGCGTATTGCGCAGCTTTGAACAGGAATTGGGAATGCCGGTCATTCGACCAAGCATCGCTCACTTGATGGGAGCGTATGGCGCTGCATTGATTGCAAAACGTCATTCCAAAGGAACTTCCAAGATCTTGAAGAAAGAAGAATTGGCAGCATTTACGCATACGTCGAAAGGGGTCATGTGCAATGGCTGTACCAATCACTGTTCGCTCACTGTCAATATCTTTTCAGATGGGGAACGTTTGATTGCCGGCAATAAATGTGAAAAACCGGTGCTGCATTCAAAACCAAAAGAAGAACTGCCGGATCTATATAAAGTGAAAAATGCGTTATTGAACAGCTATCGCGGTAAATATACGCATGAGAAAAAGATCGGTATTCCATTCGTGTTAAATATGTATGATCTCCTTCCTTTCTGGAATGAATTCTTCCATCAGTTAGGATATGAGACGGTGATCACTCCACAGACAAGCAAACCGATGTATCACAAGGCGCAGCATTCTATCCCGAGCGATACGGCTTGTCTTCCGGCAAAAGTCGTTCATGGTCACATCCAGTGGCTGCAGGATCAAAAGATCGAACGCATCTTTTATCCATGCATGACGTATAACGTAGATGAGCATATCAGCGACAATCATTTCAACTGTCCCCTCGTCGCCTATTATCCGGAGACGATTGCAGCGAATATGGAGATGAACGATGTTGACTACATGCATCCATATATCGTATTAGATGATCTGAAGATTTTTGAAAAACGCATCAGTGCATACTTTAAAGAACATGGACTGGTACATGACCGTTCTTTGATCCGCAAAGCGATTCAGGCTGGAATGCAGGAATATCACCATTTTCATGAGCAGCTGCATGAAGAACATGAGAAGGCAGTCGCTTATGCGAGAGAACACCATCATCCGATCGCTGTGCTCTGTGGTCGGCCATACCATGGAGATCCATTCATTTCCCATCAGATCTCACAGCTGCTCACACAGTTAGGTTTTGTGGTTGTCAGCGAGGAAAGCATCCCGTTACAAGAGCGTCAAAACGTCAATGTTCTCAATCAGTGGACCTATCATGCACGTCTTTATCAGGCAGCGTATTATTCCGCCAAACAGCCCGATATGGAACTGGTGCATCTTGTAAGCTTTGGCTGTGGAATTGATGCAATCACCAGCGATGAGGTCAAGTCGATATTAAAACAGGAAAATCGTTTCTACACGCAGATCAAGATCGATGAAATCGATAATCTGGGTGCCGTGAAGATACGCCTTCGTTCTTTGAAGGCAGCGATCGAAGATCGTGAAGGAGGTAGTGTACAATGAGCTATGGAATATTTACACCGGATATGAAAAAAACACATACGGTATTGGTACCAGGAATGCTGGATATTCATTTCCGTTTGTTTCCAGCCATCTTTGAAACGGCTGGCTATCACGTCGAAGTACTGTATAACGAAGGAGAAGAAGTGGTAGAAGAAGGATTGAGCCATGTACACAATGATACTTGTTATCCGGCTTTGTTAGTCATCGGTCAAATGATTGCGGCATTAAAGAGCGGGAAATATGATCTGAATAAGGTTGCTTTGGCTATTACGCAGACTGGTGGGGGATGTCGTGCGAGCAATTACATCTTCTTGTTGCGTAAAGCGTTAGAACAGGAAGGATGGGAACATATTCCAGTCCTTTCCGTCAACTTTTCTGGATTAGAGAAAGAAAACGCTGTTTCAATTACACTGCCTTTGGCAAAGAAACTGTTGTATGCATTCTTATATGGTGATGCGATCATGTGGTTAAAGAATCAGGTGAAGCCATATGAAATCAATAAAGGTGAAACGGATCGCCTTGTCCAGCAATTGATCGAAGAACTCAGCGTGAAATTTGGACAGGAGAACAGTGTAAACGCAAAAGCGTTCTATAAAGAATTGATTGAACGATTTAAAGCAATCCCACGTCACGATCAGAAAAAAATACGTGTTGGCATCGTTGGCGAGATCTATATGAAGTATGCGCCGTTAGGAAATCATCATTTGGAAGATTTTCTCATCGATGAAGGCTTTGAACCAGTGCTGAGCGGCGTGGCAGATTTTGGTTTATACTGTCTGGAAAACAGCTTGGTGGATCACCGCTATTATCATCGTCATGCATTGACATATCCTTTCCTCACTCTATTTGAAAATATTCTTATCCGCATGCAGGAAACATTCATTCGAGCCGTCGAAGAGGATGCTACTTTCCATGCCCCGGATCGTTTCAAACAGGTGATTAAAAATGCAAATGGTTTTATCAATCAAGGTGTTAAGATGGGAGAAGGATGGCTGTTGACAGCAGAAGTCGTTTCTTTGATCAAAGATGGTGTTTCCAATATCATCTCTGCGCAACCTTTTGGCTGTCTGCCTAACCATATCGTTGCGAAAGGAATGGCAAAGAAGATCAAGGATGCTTATCCGCAATCAAATCTGGTCGCAATTGATTATGACCCAAGTGCATCGCGCGTCAATCAGGAAAACCGTATTCGCTTGATGCTTGCAAATGCAAGATTATCGATGGAAGAATTGGCAGATGAAAAAGATCCTGCTTATCATTGTTTAAAAGCGGAAAATCAATATGCATAAAAGAAGGCGTAGATCGCCTTTTTTTGTTTGAAACAAAGCTTTCATAATAAAATGAAAAGTTTTTCTTGAGGCATTTCGCATTTTCGCTTATAATAGAACCATGATTTTATGTTAAGGGGGCTTGCATGTGATGAAAGATGGAACGTTGATCTTGCCAGAGCATTATGAAAATCGCTTAGATTATGTAGCGACGGAGATTGCCATCAAAAATGTGAAGGATCTCTTTGAGCGTCGACTGGCATATCATCTGAATTTGATGCGTGTATCCGCACCGCTGTTCGTACGGAAAGACAGTGGGCTCAACGATAATCTTAACGGAGTGGAACGTCCGGTCACTTTTGATATTCGCAACATCGAGGGAGATGTGGAAATCGTCCATTCTTTGGCTAAATGGAAACGCATGGCGCTCAAGCGTTATGGCTTTGAGGTAAACAAAGGAATCTATACTGACATGAATGCCATTCGTAGAGATGAAGAAGTCGACAACCTGCATTCGGTTTATGTGGATCAATGGGATTGGGAGAAAATCATCAGTGAAGATCAGCGGACCTTGCATCATCTGCAGGAAACCGTAAAGAAGGTCTTGCGGGCATTGGTGGAAACACAGGAGCAGCTGTGCAAGGTATTTGAAAATCTAGAGCCATTCATTCATGAGAAGGTGGCTTTCATCACCTCACAGGAATTGGAAGATCTTTATCCGATGCTGACACCGAAAGAACGCGAATATGAATTTACCAAAGAACATAAAACGGCTTGTATCATGCAGATCGGAGATCGCTTGAAGAGCGGGATCCCTCATGATGGAAGAGCGCCCGATTATGATGATTGGGCATTGAACTGTGATATTTTGATCTATTATCCAGTGATCGATCAAGCGGTGGAAATCTCCAGCATGGGAATTCGTGTCGATTCTATGTCTTTGCTTTCTCAGCTTGAAAAAAGCGGTTGTATGGATCGTATAGCATTACCTTTTCACAAAGCGCTGCTGGCTGGAGAACTGCCTTTGACGATGGGTGGAGGAATCGGACAGTCCCGCATTTGCTTGTTGTTGCTGAACAAGGCGCATATCGGTGAAGTGCAGGCAGGCGCATGGCCGACACCGATGATCGAAAAATGCAGAAAGCACAACATCATTTTATTATAAAGATAAAGGAGGCCATGCCCAATATCATTAAGTTAAGATTAATGATGGATATAAGAGGTGCATAAAAATA
>CBCTZR010000088.1:0-6583 GCA_965151435.1 uncultured Merdibacter sp.
CAAACGATCTACGCATACATACCCTGTGACTTTAGAAGATTTAAAAGATGATTAGAGCCATAAGAAAAGAGATGCGTTCTACTGCAATTGCAGCGGAATTCATCTCTTTTGTTCGCATCACCCACACGATAATTTAAATTACCGAATTATCTCTTATTTCGAGTATTTCTTACGTAAGACGCTTACTAAGATGACACCAGAAGCTAAAATCGCAAATTGCATCATCCACATACCTGTTTCATTGACACCGGTATCCGGAACGGCAACATCAGATGTATCCGGTTTTGTTGTATTCGGTTTCGTTGTTGTATTGGAATCAGTAACTTCCTCTGCTTTGTCAGAGTATGCCAATGCATAAGTAGAGAATTTATCTGTTTCAAATGAGATCGTTCCGTCATCGTTTAAGGTAGTCGGTAACGTTTCTACTACTCCGTCATGGAGTCTGATCACATAGAAAGTACGTCCTTCTTTAGCTAACTCTTCCGGTATAGCAACAGTAAAGGTAATCGGCTTAGAAAGCACAGAAACATCACCTAAGCTTTTACCATCAGCCTTTAGTACAACCTGAATATCAAAGTATTGCGCAACCGCTTGAATATTATCATTGGACTTTACAAATTCATTTACTTTTGTAATGTCATTTTCATCGATTTCTGATTCCTCTGAAGATATGACGATTTCAGAAGTAATAACCGATTCATCTTTTAACGCTTCTTGTAAATTAGATAAAGTTGCTTCAGAAATAACTGTTATATCATTACCTTCAATAACATCATTAACTATAGTACTTACTTCGTTAGCCAGTAAATCTTTACCATCACTAACAGTTCCTACCATTACATTTTCAGCTGGTTTTGTCAAATCGATAGTTGGAATGTATACTTCAATCTTTTCTCCGCAAACACATTCTCCATTTTCGTCAAAATGATGTCCAGTAGCCGGTACCAATTCCTGTGCTACTGTAACTTCACCACAAATAGAGCACTTCTTTCCTTCGGTTAATCCATCTTTTGTGCAAGTTGGTGAAACTGCGGGAATAATTGTTTCCTGGTTGTGAATATGAGTTACAACATAAACATTACCATCTTTAGTACATGAAGCACCTTCCCCTAAGAAATTAGCTTTTGGATTCTCTGTTTCACTTGCAGAAGGATCAAAGTTTTCAAAAGATCCACCGTAAACTTCAATCACAGCATCTGATTTATCAATTAAATTTAATAGCCAATATTTGGAAAGCCAATCAAAGTCAGCACGAAAAACCCCGTCAATAATAACTGCTTTCGAACTGTCTCCTGCTTGAATACAAGTCAAACCTGCATCGAAAGTTCCGTTTTCAACTTTTAAATATGCATTCCCTTGTAATCTAAGGCAATACCCTGTACTATCTGAATTCATATAGCCGCCATCTTCAGCTTTGTTATAAGTAATTTTTCCATTTCCCTTGATAGTAAGAGAACCATTTGTTTCAACATCAATCAACCCCGCCGGACCGTTAATAACTCCGTCATAAGTGATCGTATTTCCATTAAAATCAATGACAAATTCTTTATTGATATGAACATTCTCATTGAGTTCAATATCATTATTCAAAACAATAGATTCCGTAACATTATCAGAAACAGCTTCAATAAATTCTTTCTCAGTACTGATTCCAACTACATTTTCTTCTGCTTGAATTGGTGCAACAATAGATAATGCCATCAAAACTGAAGTCAGCACGCTTAGCAATTTTTTCATTCTTTTCTCCCTTCAAATAATAAATATACATTTAAATGGTATCACTTCTCCCATCAT
Organism: uncultured Merdibacter sp.; assembly: GCA_965151435.1. Classification (GTDB taxonomy): domain Bacteria; phylum Bacillota_I; class Bacilli_A; order Erysipelotrichales; family Erysipelotrichaceae; genus Merdibacter. The sequence continues at coordinate 1,795 of CBCTZR010000088.1, forward strand.
TTTGTCAATTGATTATCTTTAAAATATTACTCAAAAGAAAAGAGATGCCGGTCGACATCTCTTCTCTTCTATAACCCTGAAGCTTTGTACCTTCTTCTGAACTTCCTGATCTTTTCGTATCTTTCACCTGCTGATCAGTCTCATTCATTTCCTTTGCTTCAGAACCAATATCGTTCTTTTTTACTTTCTGCTTGAGGGAATCTCCTTCATCATCCTGTATTATGATCCCAGATGAACTCCTTTCCTCTCTTGCTTACTTGTTTTTCGATATTGATTTTTTAACAACTTCTCTCCTGCTTCTTTCTGTTTTTTTTACAGTTTTCTTATTTTCCTTTTTCTCTAAGCATTCTTTGAGAAGCTGTGTTATAAGCTCTTTCTTTTGACACTTATACTATAGCACACTTCTTTTCTTTTTCGATCATTGTGGCAAATATGGTCGCTTTACTGGTAAAAAAAGAGAACAGCTTTCACTGTTCCCTATTTTTCTTTATTATTCATGTTCCAAAGCTAAAGTTTTTGTAGTGATATCACAAACTTCTTCTGGTCCATAATACTGGATTGCACCTGGATATACGAAGCTAGTTTCTACTGACCATTCATCTCTATGTGCTTCAAAATACTTGAATGGTTTACCGTCCAGTTCAACCAATGCTTTCTTGATAACTGGTTTGTCTTCACCGTGACGTCTTTCGATGTTCATCATTTTTGTGATCGGCATACCGCCAGCTACCCATTCTGAAGCAGGTTTTGACAGGTTAGAGATCTTAGACAAATATCCGTTGTAACCATACTGGATCAGCATGAAGGCATTATAACCTAAAGAATAGCAATAGTCAGAATCGAAGTTTGAAGGGAATGCACAACGTCCTTCATAACCTAAGAAATGATGCAATGCGCTGAATTTGCCATTGTATGTACCTGCAGCTTTTCTCTCTGCCAGTTTGTCTTTCACTAATGCAGAGAAGAGCTTTTCAGACTCGATCAGAGATACCTGTACGTTTCCATGTGGATCTCTTTCTAAGAACAGCTGCTGCTGAATGCTTTCAGGCAGAATTGCAAATACATCCATAGATTCTTTCGTCAAACCATTCTGGATGAATTCGTATTTTTCTTTCCATGTTGCCAATGCGTTGAAAGCATCTGCTTTGCTTCCAGCTAACAATTCATTGATCTCCTGGATCAATACAGAGAACTCAGGAACGAATTCCACAACGCCCTCAGGAATGATCGCAACACCGAAGTTCATACCTTTTGCTGCACGTTTTTCTACAGAATCCGCAATGTAATCTGCGATCTGAGAAAGTGACATCTTCTTCGCTGCAACCTCTTCAGAGATCAAGCAGATATTTGGCTGAGTTTCCAAAGCGCACTCCAAAGCGACATGAGAAGCACTACGACCCATGACTTTGATGAAATGCCAGTATTTCTTAGCGGAGTTCGCATCACGTTCGATGTTTCCGATAATTTCACTGTAAGTTTTTGTAGCTGTATCGAAACCAAAAGAGCATTCGATATCTTCGTTTTTCAAGTCACCATCGATTGTCTTTGGACATCCGATCACCTGAACACCCGTGTTATGAGCTGCAAAGTATTCTGCAAGAACTGCTGCATTCGTGTTAGAATCATCACCACCGATGATTACGATTGCAGTAATACCGTGTTTCTTGCATACTTCCGCAACGATTGCAAACTGTTCATTCGTTTCCAATTTTGTTCTTCCAGAACCGATGATGTCAAATCCACCGGTGTTTCTGTATTCATTGATATACGCATCGTCAAATTCGATGTAGTCGTCTTCGATCAAACCGATTGGGCCGTTTTTGAAGCCATAAAGCACATTGTCTTTATTTGTAGCTTTCAACGCATCATACAGTCCGCAGATAACGTTATGTCCACCAGGTGCCTGTCCACCGGAAAGAATGACACCTACCACTTGTTTCTTTGATGCAGATGTGTTCTGTCCTTTTTCAAACGTAATTTCCTTCTTACCATAAGTGTTTGGGAACAATGCTTTGATCTTCTCCTGATCTGCTACGCTCTGTGTAGCTTCCCCTTCTTTTACGCAAATATCCGCGATGCCATTTCGCAGCATTCCTGGAAGCTTTGGAGAATACTCATATCTTGCTTTTTGTAGTGATGAAATTTTCATATTTTCCTCCTCATCGTATTTTTACGTACTCTTAAATTTTAAGATATTTTATCGGAAAAGTAAACCTGTAGAAGGATTTATTCCGCATATTTTATCATCGATTTTCATTCCTGGTTCACCTGTTGTGCTCCTATACGATGAAAGACGGCTCATTCCTCTGAATAAGCCGTCTCTTCTTGCATTATTTTGCCAATTTTTCTTTAACGAATGCCAATACTTCGTCTGCTGTCTGTTTGTTGATTGCTTCTGCAGCCATCTCTTCCATTTCCTTCTTGCTCAATCCATTGATGATCTTACGAGCTTTCAGGATCTGTGTTGCAGACATGGAGAATTCATCCAATCCAAGTCCTAACAGAATTGGTGCTGCATATTCTTCACCAGCCATGGCACCGCACATACCAGCCCATTTACCTTCTTTATGCGCACCTTCGATCGTCATCTTAACTAAGCGCAGGATTGCTGGGTTGTAAGGCTGATATAAGTAAGATACGTGCTCGCTCATACGGTCAGCAGCCATTGAATACTGGATCAAATCGTTTGTACCGATTGAGAAGAAGTCAGCATGTTTCGCAAACTGATCTGCTAAAACCGCTGCAGCTGGAATTTCAACCATCATACCTACTTCGATATTATCGGCAACCGCAACACCTTCGTTGATCAGGTTTGCTTTTTCTTCTTCATAGATTGCCTTTGCGTCACAGAATTCTTTTACCGTTGCGATCATCGGGAACATGATGCACAGTTTTCCATAGACAGATGCACGGATCAATGCGCGCAGCTGTGTACGGAAGATATCCGTACGATCCAAGCATAAACGAATCGCACGATAACCTAAGAATGGGTTCATCTCTTCTGGGAACGTGAAGTATTTCAGCTTCTTGTCACCGCCGATATCGAGCGTACGTACAACGACTTTCTTGCCGCCCATACCTTCTAATACTGCTTTATATGCTTCAAATTGCTCATCTTCTGTTGGGAAGTGATCGCTGTCCATATAAAGGAACTCTGTACGGAACAGACCAACGCCTTCACCGCCATTTTTCAAAACGCCTTCAACATCTTTTACACCACCGATGTTTCCAGCCAATTCAACTTCATGACCATCTGTCGTCACAGATTTTGCATTTACCAATACCTTCAACGCTTCTTTTTCTTCTGCAAATGCCTTTGCTTTTGCTTCATATTCTTTTACAGTTGCTTCATCTGGATTGACGATGACTTTGCCATCTACAGCGTCCAAAACCAGTGTATCACCATGGTTTACTGCTGACAGGATATCACCACAGCCAACAACGGCAGGAATTTCCAAAGAGTTTGCCATGATTGCAGAATGGCTTGTCTTACCACCGATTGAAGTAGCGAAACCTTTTACATATTCATTGAGCTGAGCTGTATCGGATGGAGTTAAATCATACGCTACGATAATAGAATCTTCATCGATCGCTGTCAGATCCGGAATTGTCAAACCTAACAGGTTGCATTTCAAACGGAACGTAACATCTTTGATATCGGCAGCTCTTTCACGGAAATAATCATTGTCCATCGATTCAAACATCGTGATCATCTGTGTTGCAACCGTATCTGCAGCGTATTCTGCATTTACTTTGTCATTTTCGATCATCGCTACGATCTGACCGGCAAACTCTGGATCGCCAGCCATCATCAGATGCGCATCGAATACTGCTAACTCTTCTTCAGACAAACGCTTCGCAGCGCGTGCTTTTACCCCTTCAATGTCTTTTTTCGTCTTCTCTAACGCATCGTTGAATTTGCCAACCTCAATGGCAGGATCCCCTTCTTTTTTCACGATTTCAACTTTTGGTGACTCCAGCTTATAAGCTTTCGCAATTGAAATACCGGCAGATGCCGCAATACCTTTTAACATACAAAATCCTCCTCTACTGATCCAATCTTTATATGTTTTGCAAGCAGATAAAAGCAGTAAATCGCTTACATGCTTCTCTAAGAATTATAATAACATTTTTTAGATATAGAAGCAATCAAAGAATTGTCTCAAGCTTTCTTTTTTCCTTTTTCTCTGCTCTTGGACCGACATCCCCACCAATTTGCGTTTTTCTATATAAACTTTGCGCAAAAACACTTCATTCTCATACGTGCAACGCAACAGCGCCTCTTCTATTCGATTATGGAAGCGTTCATCTGCCAGCTGTTGAAGAAAACTGCGATTCATCATTCCGACACATTGCCAGCGCATACAGATCTGACGCATGGTTTTTTCCATCCATTTCAGTGATTCCTGTCTGTGCTTTTCGATCATCTTTCCTCTTGTAATTCCTTTATGATGGATTCCATACACTGCAGATAACATCGCAACAACCCTTGCAATTCCCTTGAAGTTATCATCAGCGGATCATTGCTATTCAGCGACAATGCATGTATCTTCACCATGAGATAAAAGTCATAAAGTTTGTTCAGCGTTTCCTCCATAAGCCCTCCTGTTCATGGATCTTATACGCTGATCTTACAACAAATCCTAAAATAGAAATGGTTGCCTTCTAAACCAGTACAGGTTAAAAAAACGCTTTGACAAAGACCATGCGCTTCGATGGGTTCCAATCAAAACAAAGCATAGCTTTGTTCCAGACCGTTGACAAAGTCGCTCTTTGAGCAGACTTTGTC
>CBCTZR010000089.1:0-6431 GCA_965151435.1 uncultured Merdibacter sp.
GTAGCTGAGGCGGCTAGAGAAGCCGGCCTGAAATTTTAAGGGAGGTCATGCGAATGGAACGCAAACCAAGAAGAGATCGTGATCGCGAAAAAGAATTTGAAACACGTGTCGTAACGATCAACCGTGTAACCAAAGTAGTTAAAGGTGGACGTCGTTTCCGCTTCGCTGCTCTTGTTGTAATCGGTGATAAGAAAGGCCGTGTTGGTTTTGGTACCGGTAAAGCAAACGAGGTTCCTGATGCTATCCGTAAAGCGGAAGAAGATGCAAAGAAGAATTTGTTCCGTGTACCGATCATCGGAACGACCATTCCTCATGAAATCACTGGAATCTACGGTGCGGGTGAAGTATTCCTTCGTCCTGCTGGAGAAGGTACCGGAGTTATCGCCGGTGGTGCTGTTCGTGCCGTGTTAGAGTTAGCTGGTATCAGCGATATCTTGTCAAAATGCATTGGTAGCCGTACACCAATCAATATGGTGCGTGCAACAGTTGATGCATTGCAGAACTTAAAGACAGTAGAAGACATTGCTGACCTTCGTGGTAAAAAACCAGAAGAAATTCGCGGTTAACAGGAGGATTGAAGATGAAACTACATGAATTGAAATATACGGAAGGTTCTCGTAAGACACGCAATCGTGTTGGCCGTGGACAAGGTTCCGGAAATGGTAAAACAGCTGGCCGTGGACAGAAAGGTCAGAAAGCAAGAAGTGGCGGAGGCGTACGTTTAGGTTTCGAAGGTGGTCAGACACCATTAGCAAGACGTTTGCCAAAACGCGGTTTCACAAACTTTGCACGTAAAGAATATGCAATCGTTAATTTAGATGCATTAAATCGTTTCGAAGATGGTGCTGAAGTTACACCTGAACTGCTGATCGAAAGTGGTCTGGTTAAGAAAGAACTTAATGGCATCAAGATTCTTGGCGAAGGTGCATTGGAAAAGAAGCTGACAGTAAAAGCGAATAAATTTTCCAAGAGCGCAGTTGCAGCTATTGAGAACGCAGGCGGAAAAGCAGAGGTAATCTAACATGTTTGCCAAGTTTACCACAATGGTAAAAAATAAGGATATTCGTAATCGAATCCTTTATACGTTGCTGGTACTCTTTATCTTCCGCTTCGGTACTGCAATTACAGTTCCCGGAGTCAATACATCCGATTTAGTGCAAGGAATAGGTGATAACAACTTATTCACTATGATCAGCTTATTAGGAGGTGGAGGACTTGAACAGTTCTCTGTCTTCGCGCTTGGCGTTACGCCCTACATTACGGCATCGATCATTATCCAATTACTTTCTATGGATGTGATCCCGGTTTTGAGCGAATTAGCAAAGAATGGTGCGAAAGGCCGCAAGAAGCTTGATCGTTATACGCGTTATCTCGCTGTCGTATTAGGATTTATCCAAGCTGCTGTCTTGGTTTGGGGATTCTCAAATCAATATGCAACGCTCATCGAAGGTGGCGGAACGACGGCAAAAATCCTTTATATCGCGACGATCTTTACCGCAGGAAGCATGTTCTTGCTGTGGTTAGGTGACCGCATTTCTATGAAGGGAATCGGTAATGGTGTATCGATCATCATCTTTGCTGGTATCGTCGGACGCCTGCCAAATCAGATGACGACCATGTGGACGACTCTGGTGGGAACGGATGGCGGAAGCGCAGCTTTTAATGGTATTTTGAGTTTTGCCCTTTATATTTTGTGCTATTTACTAATTATCGTCTTTGTCGTATTTATGAATTTAGCGGAACGTAAGATTCCGATTCAGTACACATCAAGCACGATTACAAACAGACGTCAAGATATGACATATCTGCCATTAAAGATCAATTCAGCAAGTGTCATTCCAGTTATCTTTGCGAATGCGATCATGATGGCACCGATTCAGATTGCGAACTTCTTCCCAACCAATACCTTCATTCAGGGAATGAATTATTTGTTGGGAATGCAAAATGGATGGAGCTTGAGCATCTATGTAATCTTGATCATCCTGTTTACATTCTTCTACACAAAGCTTCAGGTCGATCCTGCTAAAATTGCAGAGAATCTTGGTAAATCTGGAACGTATATTCCAGGTATCCGACCAGGAAATGAAACGAAAGATTATGTGAATAAAGTATTATGTCGCATCACAGTTCTCGGTTCGGTCGGTCTGGCTTTCATTTCGGTATTGCCGCATGCAATTCCACTGTTTACCAGCTTGCCGAGTTCAATGGGAATCGGCGGAACTGGTATCATCATCGTTGTCGGAGTCGCGCTTGAAACTGTTAAACAGTTAGAGGGACAATTAACACAAAAGTCCTATAAGCGTTTCTTTGAATAAAAAGAAGAAGGTGAATTTAGTGAATATTTTGATCATGGGTGGACCTGGTGCCGGTAAAGGTACAATGTCTGCAAAAATCGTTGAGAAGTACAACATCAACCATATTTCAACCGGCGATATTTTCCGTAGCGAAATCGGTAATCAGACAGAGCTTGGAAAACTCGCTAAAAGTTATATGGATAAAGGGTTGTTAGTGCCTGATGAAGTGACAAACAAAATGGTAAAAAGTTATTTGGAGAATTTAAAAGATCGTAAGAATGGCTTTTTGCTAGATGGTTATCCTAGAACATTGGATCAGGCATTAGCATTTAACGAATTGAGCGAAGGTACAGATCTGGCAATCGATAAAGTTATTGCTATGGAACTGGACTTCTCTGTTTTGGCAGGGCGTATCACAGGACGTCGCTTGTGCAAGAACTGTGGTGAAATCTACCATTTAGTGACAAAAGCACCGAAAAAAGAAGGTGTCTGCGATCTGTGTGGTGGAGAACTTTATCAGCGTAAAGATGATACAGAAGAAAGTTTGAAAGTTCGTTTAGAGGAATATACGAAACAAACGGAACCTGTTTTAGATTACTATGACAAAAAGGGAATCGTAAAACACATCAATGCTGATCAGCCAATCGAAAAAGTTTGGCAGGATGTACAAGCCGCTTTAGATATGGAGTAAGGAATGATCCATCTAAAAGAGGCTGATGAATTAGAGAAAATGCGTGAAGCTGGACGAATCGTGGCATTGGCACACGAGGCTGTCCGTAACAATCTGCGTCCGGGCATCACAAGCAAGGAGCTGGATGCTATCTGTGAAAACGTGATTGTAAATGCAGGAGCCACACCTTCCTTTAAAGGATTGTATGGTTTTCCTGCGGCTACATGTATTTCTGTCAATTCCCTGCTGGTACATGGTATTCCAGATGATACCATCTTGCAGGAGGGGGACATTGTTTCAATCGATATTGGGGCCTGTTATCAGGGTTACCATGGGGATTCCGCGTGGACATATGCCGTTGGATCGATCAGTGAAGCAGATCAAAAATTGTTACAAGTATGCGAAGCTGCACTGTTCGAAGGTTTAAAGTTTGCAAAAGCGGGGAATCGTTTAACTGATATATCTCATGCGATCGGTGAATATGTGTTCTCATATGGATATTCGATCCCAAGGGATTATACAGGACATGGCGTCGGACGAAGTGTACATGAGGATCCGACGGTTCCGAATTTCGGTCCTGCTGGCTATGGAGTAGTCCTAAAGCCGGGCATGACGATTGCTGTTGAACCAATGGTTCTAGCGGGACGGCCGCAGACAAAAGTATTGAAAGATGGCTGGGGCGTCGTTACCAAAGATGGAGCAAATACCGCACATTACGAACATACAATCGCAATTACAAACAATGGGTATGAAATACTCACTACACTGAATAAGGAGGAACATCCAGAGAATGGGTAAACAAGATGTGATCGAAATCGATGGTGAAGTCATCGATACACTACCAAATGCAATGTTCAAAGTGAGATTAGCAAACGGACACGAAATACTGGCTCACGTTTCTGGTAAAATCCGTATGCACTACATCCGCATTTTACCAGGTGATCGTGTAACTGTTGAAATCTCACCCTATGATTTAACACGTGGGCGAATTACATTCCGACATAAATAGTCGTGAATACAAGGAGGAAGACAAATGAAAGTAAGACCATCTGTCAAACCAATCTGCGACAAGTGCCGCGTAATCAAGCGTAAAGGTCGCGTAATGGTTATTTGTGAAAATCCAAAGCATAAACAAAGACAAGGAAACTAATGGAGGTATAAACCAATATGGCTCGTATTGCAGGAGTTGATATTCCACGTGACAAACGTGTTGTAGTATCATTAACATATATTTATGGTATCGGTCGTCCGACTGCTGAACAGATTTTAGCAAAAACAGGAATCAGTGAAGATATCCGTGTAAAAGATCTGACGGATGATCAGGTCAATGCTATTCGTAAAGAAGTAGATGCAATCAAAGTTGAAGGTGATCTGCGCCGTGAAGTAGCATTGAACATCAAACGTTTGATGGAAATCGGATGCTATCGTGGTATCCGTCATCGTAAAGGTCTGCCAGTTCGCGGACAGCGTACAAAGACAAATGCTCGTACTCGTAAAGGCCCAAGCCGTACAGTAGCGAACAAGAAGAAGTAGGACGACATAGGAGGAAGTAAAGTATGGCAAAGAATACAAAATCCACATCTCGTAAACGTCGTGTTCGTAAGAATATAGCGCGTGGATGTGCACATATTCATTCAACGTTTAATAATACGATCGTCACTATTACGGATGAGAGCGGAAACGCTGTTGCATGGTCTAGTGCCGGCGCATTAGGATTTAAGGGTTCCCGTAAATCTACTCCGTATGCAGCACAGATGGCTGGAGAAGCTGCTGGAAAAGCTGCAATCGACAATGGTATGAAACAGGTATCCGTTAACGTAAAAGGTCCAGGTCCAGGACGTGAAGCTGCAGTTCGTGCACTTCAGGTAGCAGGACTTGAAATCACAATGATCAATGATGTAACACCAATCCCGCACAACGGATGTCGTCCACCAAAACGACCACGTGGTTAATGAACCTTAGCTGAGGAGGTATTGTATGCAAAAATTCGAACGTGCAAATTTTGAAGTAAAGGAATACGTAGAATCTGAACACTACGGAAAGTTTGTATTTGAACCGCTGGAACGCGGATTCGGTACAACAATCGGTAACGCACTGAGACGTGTTTTGCTCTCCTCTTTACCGGGAGCTGCCGTTTTTGCAATAAAAATGGATGGCGTATATCATGAATTTACAGCTATCCCTGGTGTTGTAGAAGATGTGACGGCGATCATTTTGAATATTAAGAAATTAATCTTAAAGATTCAAGATGATGAGGTATATACGTTGCGCATTTCAAAGCGCGGGCCAGGCGAAGTAACTGGCGCTGACATCATCTGTCCAGAGGGTGTTGAGATCTTGAGCAAGGATCAATATCTCTGCACATTGGAAGAAAACGGTGTTCTCGAAATGGAACTTCAAGCTCGTGTAGGCCGCGGATATGTAAGCGCAGATACAAATAAAGCATTGTATCAGACACAGAATCAGCCACTGGGAACGATTTATACAGATGCGATTTATACACCAGTGGAAAAGGTTTCTTATTTATCTGAACCGACACGCGTCGGACAGAATGCGAAGTATGATAAGGTCACTTTGGAAATTACGACAGATGGATCAATTACTCCGGCAGAATCCGTTGCATGGGCTGCCAAGATCTTGATTGATCATCTGGAAATCCTGACAACCGTTCATGAGCAGATCAATGATATGGATTCGATCATGAAGGAAGCACAAGGAGAAGTACAAAACAAAGGACTTGTCATGATGATTGAAGACTTGGACTTATCCGTTCGTTCATACAACTGTTTAAAACGTGCAGGAATTCAAACAGTAGAAGAATTGACGCAGAAGACAGAGGATGAAATGATGCGGGTTCGTAACCTTGGCAAGAAATCACTGAAAGAAGTCAAAGATAAGATCTATGAATTGGGTCTTAGCTTTAAATCTTATGAATAGGAGGTTAACTACCAGATGTGGAATCGTAAATTAGGACGTACTGCAGATCATCGTAAAGCGCTGTTACGCAATATGGTTACTTCTTTGATCGAAGCAGAACAGATTGAAACAACTGAAATGAAGGCAAAAGAACTGAGCAGCGTAATGGACGAGCTCGTAACTTTGGCAAAACGCGGCGATTTACATGCACGTCGTCAGGCAGCTGCATATGTTCGCAACGTTGTTGTCGATGAAGAAAAAGGAACAACTGCATTACAGAAATTGTTCAGTGAGATTGCTCCTAAATATGCAGATCGCAAAGGTGGATATACACGCGTGATCAAGACGCGTATTCGCCGCGGTGATGCTGCTCCGATGGCAATCGTTGAATTTGTTAAGTAATATAGTATTTCTAAAAGGGTACAACGTACCCTTTTCAGCTTGTTGACAAACTATATACTTAAAAAGTATAGAAAAATAATTCATTAAAAGTGGAGATTATCAACCATTTTTCAGGTAATTTTAGACAAATAATGGCTTAAGATTGCCTG
>CBCTZR010000090.1:0-6335 GCA_965151435.1 uncultured Merdibacter sp.
TTTTTGGAGAATGCCTCTTTTCTTTTTGGAGAATGCCTCTTTTCTTTTTGGAGAATGCCTCTTTTCTTTTTGGAGAACTGCTTGATTTTCTGCTGTTCAATGAGCTATAATAGTATCGTTTTCAGTGTGCCCGTAGCTCAATTGGATAGAGTGTCAGATTCCGATTCTGAAGGTTGCAGGTTCGATCCCTGTCGGGCGCGCCATTTTTATTTGGAGACGATGATGAGAAGAAACGATCGTGAAGTAACAGATGAACAACAAATACTTGATGTGATGGATCGATGCGATTCTGTCTATTTGGCTATGCAAGATCCATATTGTTTCGTTCCATACATGGTTGCACTCAGCTATGGGATGGAGAAAAACACAGAAGGTATTTTTTTATATTTTCACAGTGCGATAGAAGGAAAGAAAGTGGATCTGTTGAAACTGCATCCAGAGGTTCGTTTTTTTATGCACCAAGGGCATGGTGTCGTCTATGATGAGGAGAAACAGTCTTGTACGATGAACTATGAAAGTGTCAGTGGAATCGGACTTGTAGAAGAGGTACAAGGCGAACAAAAGATACATGGATTAAATCTTTTGATGAAGCATTATTATCCAACGCATACGCCCTCTTATCGAAAACAGGTGGCGGCAATAACGAAAGTATATCGTATGCGTATTCTGTCTATGAGCGCAAAGAAAAGAGAGAAACAAGTATGAAGGGTTATTTATTTGATTTAGATGGTACGTTGATTCAGTCGATGCACGTTTGGGAAGATGCCGTGATCCATCTGTTTGATCGCCTGCAGCTTTCAATGGATATCAATGAAGCGCGTGACGTATTTTCCGCAATGAAATTTAGTGAGGTATTGGAGTCGATCATTCAGCGGTTTCATTTGAACATGGATGTCAAAACGTTATATGATCTGGTTATTCATGATGTGCGGGAACAATATGAGCACTATATTCCGGCAGTAGAGGGAGCTGTTGATTATGTTCAGCGTTGTCGTTTGGCTGGTAAAGAAATGTGTGTCGTCACAGCAAATGATACACCGCTGACAAAAGCTGTCTTGCGGCGTTTAGGAATGCTGGATGGGATGAAATTTATCTTGTCGAGTGAAGAGAGCGGACTGACAAAACGAACACCACAGATGGCGTTAGCAGCAATTGATCGCTTGCATTTGCAGCCACAGGAATGTGTCATGTTGGAAGATTCTTTATACTCGATGAAATCTGCAAAGGAAGCGGGTTGTTATGTAATTGCAATCGCATCGAAAACAGCATTGGATTACCAGGAAATTTGTGCGACTGCGGATGAAGTACATGAAGATCTAAGCACAGTGCGCATTTTATAAATGAAATACTTAATTTTTGCAGAGATATGCTGATGGCAGAGTCTCTGCAATTTTTTTGAATTTGGAAGGAAAAGATGTTAATCATTTGACAATTGTTAAAAAAAGTTCCGGAATTGAGGAACCTTTTTGTTGTTGTGAAAATGTTCTAAATAATTTATGTTGTAATTAGGAGAAAGAAAATGATCACATTAACTAGCAGACAAAAAGAGATCATCGAATATCTGATCGAAAAAGGAAGATTTGTGCGAAGCAGTGAATTAGCGAATTATTACTTTGTAAGCACACGGACGATCCGTAAAGATTTAGATGTCATCGAAGTATTTTTAAAAGAAAATGGGATCGTACTGATACGTAAGCAAGGAACAGGTATCTGTATTCGAACCCTTAGCGACGATCTCAAGCAGATTGAACCGCTGTTGAAAGAACGGGAAAATCAAGTGCTTTCTAAAAATGAGCGTAAAACAGTGACTGCTTCGATGTTGTTGATCTATCCCAATATCACATTTCAAGAGCTTGCGGATATATGCTGTGTAAGCAAGCAAACGATCATCAATGATTGTTCAGAAGTAGAATCGATGCTATGTGAAAAGCATATTGAAATAGTAAGAGTACATGGTGTCGGTCTGCATATCGTGGGAGAAGAATTGGCAATACGCAGATTGTTCATGGAATTGATCCTTTGCAATGATCATTCAAAGGTCATCATTGAAATCTGTCGGAAGAATCAGATCATGCAGAAACAGATTGAACAATGCGATGAGATCTTGATGGATCTGGAAAAGCATCTCCATTATAAGTTTTTGCATAAGCAACGAGTAGCGCTTGTTTTAGCGTTCATGCTGAATCGAATCAATCAGGGGAATCTGTTGAACGAAACTTCTGCTGCCTTGATGTTCAATGAGGACATCGAAAAGATTGCAACCATTCTAAAAGCGTATATCTTGAACGATTTTGAAATTGAATACATCAGTTCCATCCTTGCTTCTGAGCGAGTGGAGGGACGCTTGTCAGATGGGGATGAGATCTTTCATGAAGCATATGAGATCTCGGAACATCTGATCAGCGCCTTGCAAAAGATTCATGATTTTGATCGAGAATCTTTACAGGATACGATTCACGGTTTGCATCTGCATATGAAGGCTGCCATTTACCGCTGTCGCAATGATATCCATATTCGTAACGAATTGATCGAACAGGTGTATTACACGATCCCGGTTGTTTACGAATTTACAAAAAGGCAATTACAGCTGATCGAAGCAGATTATGATCTCACCTTTGATGAGAATGAAATTTCCTATATTGCCCTTTATCTGGCATCGATCTTTGAAACAGGAATTCAGGAATCTCTGCGCGTACGCATCATGATCATTTGTGCCTTTGGCCTTGCGACCAGTTCGATCTTAAAGGCGCGCATGTATCAGATCTTTGGTGATTGTGATATCATAGGTCCTTATTCAATTGAAGAAGCAAAAGCGTATTTGCTGGAGAACAGCGTAGATCTTGTTCTCTCTACAAATGACTTCCCAATCGATGGAGTATCAGTGATCTATATTCATCCTCTGTTAAAACAAAGTGATATTGAATTGATCCGAACGACATTGTTCCAAAAGTCATTCGCAAAAATGTGTTCTTTATTCTTTTCAAAGCGTAGAGATATAAAAAGAGAAGTTCATTATTTGCGAGAGTATGTGACCAGTGAGGATATACACATCTGCAGGGAAAAGGATATCGTATGGGAAGATGCGATCCACAAGGCGGCAGAACCATTGCTAAAAAGAGGATATATTGAAGAAAGCTATATACAGGCGATGATCAATGCTGTGAATGATTTCGGTACGTATATGGTGTTTACGCCTAAGGTTGCCTATATTCATGCAAGAAAGGAAGATGGTGTGCATCGAAATTGTGTGTCATTGTTGTTATTGGAAAATGAGATATCATTTGGTTCATTCAACACGAAGCAAGTTCGTATGATCGTTGTCTTTGGTATCCAGGACACGGAACAAAACCTGATGATGAATATCGCAAATATTCTGAATAAAAGTGAAAATATTGAAAAGCTGTCCACATCGTATGGTGTGGATACGATCTTAGATTTACATGATTAGGAGTGAGAAAATGAGTGCAGGAATTCGTATTGAAAATATTCAAGTAGGTAAACATGCAAAGGACTGGAAGGAAGCGATAGAAGTAGCAGCGCGTCCCTTGGTGGAAGGTGGTTCTATTGATGAACAATACGTTCATAATATGATAGAGAGCGTTGAAAATCTGGGACCGTATATCGTGATCATGCCTTACTTTGCGCTTGCCCATGCAGCTCCATGCGAGCATGTGAAAAAAAGCGATATATCGATCGCTACATTTCAAGAGGATTTATTGTTTCACTGTGATCATGATCCGGTGCGTATCGTTATGTGCTTAGCTTGTGTCGATAAGACCAGTCATATCAACAAACTGCAAAGTATTGCGGAAACGTTGATGGATCAAGATATCGTAGAAAAGATCATGGCCTGCAAAAACGAAGAAGAATTATATTCTTTGTTTCAGGATAAATAGGGGAAAGGAGTGAATTGGAGATGAAAGTTCCAAAGATTCAGACTGTTTGTGGATTTGGGTGCGGCTCATCCTTGATGCTTCGAATGAATATCGAATCGATTGCAAAAAAGCATAATTATGAAATCGAAGCATTTTGTGGGGATGTAGGATCCTGCTGTGCAAACCAATGTGATGTTATTTTCATTTCAGAGGAATTGGCGGATCGAATCAAAGATCGTGCACAAGTGCCGGTCATCGCTTTAAAAAATTTCATGAATAAAGCAGAAGTGGAAGAAAAAACATTAGGTTATCTTGAGTCACTAAAGTAAAAGGAGAGTAGATTATGGGAATTCTAAATTTTGTCATTAATGAAATCTTTAATCAAGGTGCAATCTTTCTAGCATTGATTGCTTGTATTGGTTTGATTTTACAAAAGAAATCATTTTCAGAAATCGTTCGCGGTACATTGACGACAGCCATCGGTTTCTTCATTCTTTCCTGTGGTACAGGATTGATCACTGGAAACTCAATTGACGGTATTTCTTTGGCATTTAATGCGATTACGCCAAGTGCTATACCTTCTACTACAGTAGATATCGGTGCTGAATATGGTACGCAGATCGGTATCGTCATGATCGTTGCTTTTGCAATCAACTTGTTAGTTGCCCGTTTTACAAAATGGAAATCTATTTTCTTAACAGGTCACATGTTATACTGGTTCCCATTTGTATTCATCGCAGCTGGTGTTGATGCTGGTTTGACTGGTGGAAAATTGATCGGTCTGGCTGCTGTATTTACAGCTCTCTACATGGTAATCTCTCCAAATCTGATGCGTCCATTGGTAAAAGATGTAACGGGAGATGACTCCTTTACAATTGGACATCCAACAACTTGCTTGTCTTTATTGTCTGCAGGGTTGGCAAAAGTATTTGGAAACAAAGAACATTCAACAGAACAATTGAATGTGCCAAAATCTTTAGGATTCTTGCGTGAGATTTCCATCACTGGTTCAATTACAATTGCCATTACGTATATCGTACTGTATTTCATCTTAGTAGCAAACGGTAAAGATCCAGCTGAAATCTGGGGTTATGCAGGCGCAACAACTGGTGTATTTACTTATATCTTTACACATGCCATCTATTTTGGTGTAGGTATTACGATCATGTTACAAGGTGTTCGTATGATGATTGCGGAAATCGTTCCAGCATTTAAAGGCATCGCTGAAAAAGTCGTTCCAAATGCAATTCCTGCATTAGACGTACCGGTAATTTTCCCTTATGCGCCAAACGCACTGTTGATCGGCTTTATCGTAGCGATGATCACATCGATCATTACGTTGCTGTTGACATCTGGTATGTTCCCGACCGTAGTCATTCCGTTGATTTCGACATGCTTCTTTGAAACAGGATGTGCTGCGATCATCGGTAATGCCAAGGGTGGTGTGCGCGGCTGTGTGATCGGTGCAGCAGCTTGTGGTATCGTCATGGTATTCTTGGTAGGATTTGGAGCATACTTCTTCAACAATACTATTCAGCAATGGATGCTCGTCTATGGTGGACAGGACTTCTCTTTGTGGGGAATGATCGAAGGATTCATCGCAGGATTGATTGCTTAGTATATGGAATTTAAGTATTTAAAACGCATCCATGAATTGATGGCAGTCATTGAAGAAAAAGAAAATGCATCCATGGAAGAATGCGTACATTTATTAGCAAAAACGGTGTTGGATAAGAAATCCATCTATACCTTTGGTGCCAGTCATGCAGGAATCTTGAGCGAAGAGCTCTATTATCGGGCTGGAGGATTGATGCTGTTTAATCCGATTTTTGGTCGCGAGATCATGTTGGATACCAAACCGATCACCTTGACAAGTCAGATGGAACGCTGTGTTGGTTATGGTACGATCTTAGCAAACAGCAAGGCAGATATCAAAGAAGGAGACGTAGTGATCATTCATTCGGTATCTGGAAGAAATCCAGTTGCGATTGAAATTGCGATGGTGGCAAAAGAGAAAGGGGCGAAGGTAATCGCTATTACCAACCTTTCCTATTCAAAGTCTGTGACGTCCAGACATCCTTCCAAGAAAAAACTGTATGAGTTTGCAGATATCATCCTGGACAATCATGGGGATGTCGGTGATGCATGCGTTGCGATCGATGGACTCGAACAAAAAGTATCACCTACTTCTACGGTGATCGGTGCGATGATGCTGAATTCGATCGTTGCAGCATTGGCACAGGAACTTGTGGATTCTGGCATGAAAAAACCGCCGATCTTTTATAGCGCTAACTTAGACGGCGGTGATGAGCTCAATCAGAAATTATATGATGAATATAAGGAGAGCATTCATTATTCTTTCTGATCAAGCATCTGTATTATAACAGATAAATAAACGAAATAGAAAAAGAGGCTGTAACGAATAAGGAATAGCCAAAAATAAAAAATGCATCTAATCTC
>CBCTZR010000091.1:0-6304 GCA_965151435.1 uncultured Merdibacter sp.
AACAATTTGAAAAGGGTCTTTGCATCATGCGCAGAAAATGGCCGAACTGTCAAGCAATCGCCTATTTTCAAGCGTACACGAATACATATGGAACGATAGAAAAAATGCGAACTTGTTTTACCCCATTTGTTCAAAGGAATGATATCTGTGCAATTGCAATCGCTACACGCGCAGACTGTCTGGAAGATGAAAAGATCGCTTTTTTGTGTGAACTAGCTAAAGAAAAAGAAATATGGATCGAGCTTGGTTTGCAGACGATCCATGATCGAAGCGCTGAAATGATTCATCGCGGGCATGACTTTTCAACATTTTGTTCCTGCATCGAGCGTTTGACAGATACCCCATTGAAGATATGTGTGCATTTAATCAACTCATTGCCAATGGAAACTAGAGAACAAATGATCGAAAGTGCGCGTGTCGTCGGGAATATGCCTATTGACGCTTTGAAGATTCACATGCTGCATATCGTCAAAGGAACACAGCTGGCAAGTCAGTTTGAGCAGCATCCTTTTCATTTGCTGACAATGGAAGAGTATGTAGATATCGTCATCGCGCAATTAGAAGAGCTTCCTCCCCAACTCATCATTCAACGATTGACCGGAGATGGCATGGCAAATGAATTGATCGCTCCGCTTTGGACTTTGCGAAAAGTACAAGTACTGAATGAAATCGATAAAGAAATGGCAAAAAGAAATACGTGGCAAGGAAAACATCGATAGTTTCCTTACCACTTTTTTTGCATAGTATGCGTTAGGTGATCAAGATGATAAACATTGGTATTCTATGTCGTAAACAGACATTGGAAGAGACAATGCGTTATTTTATAAACGCTCCCTTAATTGATGCACTCTCTTCGCTACCAGTTATGCTCCGTCCTATCCTACCCAATCCTCATATCGAACAAGAAGCGATTATGTGCGATGGAGTGATCCTACCTGGAGGAATCGATGTTTGTGCAGCTTTTCATGGACAGACCTTTGATCCATTTTCGCAATATTATGAAGGATTTGCTGATATCGAAGAACTCCTATTGATCGAAGCTTTTCAAAACCAAAGAAAGCCTATCTTAGGAATTTGTCGAGGTATGCAAGTGCTTCAGGTATATTTTCATGGAATGATCGAAGCAAATTTCGATACATTTCATCATCAAGAAGAACATCTGCACTGGATCAATATAGCTGAAAACTCTTATCTTCGCCAATTATATCCGAAAAGAATTGAAGTGAATAGCTATCATCATCAACGAATCACGCATATCGCACCATCACTTCAAGTCGATGCCTATTGTGCAGATGGAACGATCGAAGCATTTCATCATTCACATGCTCCGATTTTTGGTGTGCAGTGGCATCCTGAACTTTTAAAGAATGATCGTTTACTACCATATTTTTTATCAGTTGTCTCGAAGAAAATAACGTCCTTTCAACCATCGTATGATTCCCCATAATAAAATTACCAGACAAAGCAGATTACCATAAGCCTGAAAATCAATCATGCTTGAAGCTTGTTTGATTGAATAACCGATCATCCAACTGCGTAAAAATCGTGATATGCTGTCACTTAAAGAAAATGATAAAAAATTCATATTCGTAAATCCTGCAAGGTAAGGCAAAATGAAATCCGGTATTGGTGTGATACCTCCTATGAACACCGCAAACACCCCATATCGATTCATCAGTTCTTCCCATTTTTTAATCTGTTCCTCGTGCAAAATATGAAGCAAAATCCCCTGTCGGCTCTTTTTTGCCAACAAGTATCCGACCGTTCCACCAAGGAAAGTACCTAAAGATCCTTCTAACGCAAAACGTAGATAGGCATTAGGTTCGCTCACACATAATGGAACCAATAAAACTTCCAAAGACGGAAGCGGTAAAAAAGCTTTGAAAGCAGCATATAAAATGAAGCCAATTTCACGCAGAGAAATAAAAAGCTCCATGAACGTTCACCTCTGCTATTGTATATGAATACAAACTGTATTTATTCCCTTTTCGTTTTTCCTTCCTTGATCCAGTGACACAAAAGGAGCGGTAGCAAACAAAATGCACTAATCCCATAAAGCGTAGCATCATATCCAAATTGATCAATAAAAAAAGAAGACAACAATGGTGCAAATAATGAACCTCCTCCGATGAAAATTGCCATTGCGAACATCTGTGCACTGTTTCCTACATTTTCATCAGTGACATCATGAATTAAAAATTTGCTTGTTAGCAGGATTAATGGCAAAGTTACAAACTGCAAAAGTGCACAACCAACTAATAGTAAAGGAGTTTGCAAAAAAGCATATAAAAAAAATTTCAATGCATACATGAAAATAGCAAACTTCAAGATCTGTTTTGTACGAAATCTCTGTAAGAACCAGTTGCCTAAAAAGAAAATCGGTATTTCCGCAAATGATTGAATGCCCCACTTCCATCCAACATCTGTTACATCACCACCCACAGCGAGCAGTTTATTAACGACTGTGTATTGATCTGCACTGCCTGCCATATAAATTAACAATAAAATGAAGACTAATAGCAAATATGAAGGGTTTTTCAGCAGCTTTTTTAAACCTTCTTTATCAAAATGTTTGTTCTCATTTTTTATGTCTTTACAGAAATGCACTAAAATAACGGTAAATATGCCAAATCCCAATAGGAAATATATAAGATCTTGATAATTTATGATCGTTAAAAAATAGCCAAAGAACAAACTGCCAATACTCAAGCCTAAAGCACCACATGCTCGTAATGCTCCATAATGATCTGGATCGATTTCAAACATCCACGTTTCATTTAGACCCATTAATATACGCACCAAACCACTACTGAATCCAATCATAAACAAGTGATAGAAAAACCAATTAGATACAAACCAAAACATACCACTAGCACCTAATAAATAAGCGATATAAGCTATAGAAAAAAAACGTCGCATTTGATGATAACGATCACATAGATAGCCAAAGATGAATTGTCCAAAGATAGCGACAAGCGCACCGGACGCAAGGATCAGCGCTTGTTGAAAAGAATTATACCCTATCGCTTTCATAAAAGGGATCATCTGTGATTGGACGACTGCAATCGTTGTAAACACGAGAAAATTACAAATCCCACAGTAGATTTGATTATTGCGATGCATTGAATCACTTCCATTATCTAGTGTATACTTTTTTTAGCATTTCATCCTACGAAATGACAATCTTATGTTAAAATTAGTCTGAAAAGAGGGAAAGACATGGAAAAAAACATCAAACATTTTGAAAACCGCGCAGGCGGTAAAGGGTGGATTCATATCGAAGATCTGTTGACACAAGAGGAATTAAATGAACAAGTAAAAATGTATGCGCGCGTTCGCATAGAGCCGCATGCCAGCATCGGTTTCCATCCTCATCAAGGCGATGGAGAAAGCTACTTTATCGTTTCAGGAACAGGTTTATATAACGATGATGGAAATCTGCGAAATGTCAAAGCAGGAGACGCCACATGGACGGATCACGGTCATAGTCATGGAATAGAAAATATCGGTGACGATGATCTGATTATGATAGCACTCATCATCAAAAGATAAAGAAATCTGATAAAAAAATCCCAAACTCTGCAATCAAATGAATCAATTACTTTCATTTGCTTGTAATTTGGGATTTTTTTTGCTTATTTTATTGAA
Organism: uncultured Merdibacter sp.; assembly: GCA_965151435.1. Taxonomy (GTDB): domain Bacteria; phylum Bacillota_I; class Bacilli_A; order Erysipelotrichales; family Erysipelotrichaceae; genus Merdibacter. The sequence continues at coordinate 3,649 of CBCTZR010000091.1, forward strand.
TCTCTATAGCTTCATAAAAGCGTTGTATCCACTCTGTAGTCAATGCATGATTGGAATGCACTGTCGCTAAGCATTCATCCTTAGCAATTGTGTCTCCTTGTTTATGGGAGAGAACGATACCAACGCTATAATCGATCGTATCGCCTTTTCTCTTTCTGCCTGCTCCAAGGTCCATCGCGAGCAATCCAAGCGATAAAGCATGCAGCGAAGTAATCGTACCTGCTTTTCTTGCAAACATTTTCTGCACATATTTCGCCTGTGGAAATAAGGATGGATCACGGATATATGATGCATCACCCCCTTGCGCTTCCACCATCTCGCAAAATTTGTTAAAAGCACGTCCATCATTCAATGCGCCACACACGACCTGCATGCCTTCTTCTAAGCTTTCAACGACATGGGACATAAACAAAAGATGTGCGGCTTCCTCTTGACACAGTTTTGTAAAGTCAGCTGGTCCTCTTCCTTGCAATGTATCAATCGCTTCTTTAACTTCCAATGTATTGCCGATGGCAAAACCGAGTGGTTGATTCATATCGGAGATCACAGCCTGTATCGTACGATTGAAATGCTTTCCGATCGTGCACATGCAATCTGCTAAGTCTTTAGCTTCTTCTTTCGTCTTCATAAAGGCGCCTTCTCCATATTTCACATCTAAAAGGATCGCCTCACTGCCAGCTGCTAATTTCTTTGATAAAATGCTGCTGGCAATTAAAGGAATGCTATCAACTGTCGCAGTTACATCTCTTAGAGCATAGAGCATTTGGTCAGCGACCACAAAATGTTGGCTTTGTCCAATGATCGCACAATGATGTTGCCGGACCTGTTGTTTAAATGCGGTTGGTTCCATGGTCGTCTGAAAACCAGGAATTGATTCCAATTTATCGATTGTGCCTCCTGTATGTCCTAACCCTCTTCCGCTCATTTTTGCTACAACGCCTCCACAGGCTGCAACTAAAGGGACCAGCACCAGTGATGTCTTATCTCCTACACCTCCAGTAGAATGCTTATCGCAGGTAATCCCTTCAAGATCACTCAGATCAAGTGTCTCTCCGCTGTGCATCATTGCATCGGTCAAGGCAATCGTTTCCTGCATCGACATTCCTTGGAACCATACGGCCATCAAAAAAGCACTCATCTGGTAATCCGGGATCTTTTGATCCACATAATCTTTGATCAATTCCTTGATCTCATCTGCAGTGAGCTCTTTTCCCTGCTTCTTTTTTTCTATGATCGATAAAATCATCTTGTCGTCACCTCTCTTAGTTTGCGCACTTCGCTCTCTTGCAACATTCGCCAATTTCCAGCTTCCAGATCATCTAACTGCAAAGGGCCAAAAGAAAAGCGTTTTAATGCGACTACTTCGTTTCCTACTGCCTGTACCATTCGTTTGACTTGATGAAATTTTCCTTCACATATGAAAAGATGGATTCGAAATTCATCTAATATTTCTGCTTTTGCCGGCATCGTCGTAAAGTCACCTAAATCAATTCCCCTTTTTAATTGGGTAAGCTGTTCTTGATCAATTGGTAAACGCAAAGTGACCTCATATCCTTTTTCAACATGATGGGATGGTGATAAAAGACGATGTGACAGCACACCATCATTACTGATAAGCAATAATCCACTCGTATCTTTATCTAAACGCCCTACTGTCGATAACCGCTGAAATGAAGGCGGCAGACAATCAAAGACAGTTGGATGTAAATCATCTTGATTCGCACAAACATAACCCGGTTCTTTGTTCATCATGATATAGATATCTTTTTGATACGTGATTACTTCATCGTTCAAAGTTACTATAGAAGTTTCTTCATCAAATTTATAATCTTCCTTCCACTGAATGGTGCCATCCACCTTGACTTCTCCTTGGCGGATCAATTTTTTCACTTCTTTCCGCGTACCGATCCCTTGATTAGCTAAAAAGCGATCCAAACGCATGCTCATTTCCTCACTTTCTATTCCTGTTAAAAGCTATTCATCCTCATTCGCAACATCTTTGTGTTCATTAGGCAATTCGCCATCAGCTTACGCTATGCATAAAGCGAACAATCGATGATCCAAAAACGTTGATATGTATTTACTCCAGAAACATCTTTCCATTGGATGATAACCTCTAATTGATCTTGGAGAGAGGTCAGCGTACCGTTGATACTAATTGAAGAATAATAGTTTTTCTCACTATCTTCCTGAAAAGGTATCACTTGATACGTCTGATCATCGTCAAATCCTAAAGAGATTACTTCATCATCGACAGTATCCGTTTTCGCAACAATTTTTACATCGTGCATGGCGATTTCAAATTGATCGATGGTCAACGTATATTCATAAGGTTCTTCTTCAGTTATGGTTAACGCATAAGAAAAAGGTAATGTATCCGAGATGGTCAATGATCCATTTTCTAATTGTATCTGCAGCCGTTCTAGCTGTTCCTGATCTTCACGCCGCTCTTTTACGCTTGAACAGCCGCACAGCAACAAGAAGACCAATGCAGTTAATGCGATTCGCTTCATTCTATCACCTTCTAAAAAATTATATCATCAATTTCTTCATTGCGTCCATTTCAAAGAATAAAAAAAGAAAGTGTGTGTCACACTTTCCCAGCTTGTTGACAAACTATATACTTAAAAAGTATAGAAAAATAATTCATTAAAAG
>CBCTZR010000092.1:0-6214 GCA_965151435.1 uncultured Merdibacter sp.
GTCTAACTCCTACATCACAATATACATTTTATACTTTCTTATTTTTTCTTATAAGCAGGATATTTTTCTTCCTGCTTTTATAATACGAAAGAAGCAGACTTTGCTTCTTTTTATATTCTTATTAAAGGATGAGAAAATAAAGATCTGCTAGAGGATCATCGAGAAGTTTTTTTCAAATAGAAGAATGCGCCAGCAACAAAAAGCGAACAAAGACTCATAGCAACATAATCGGTTGCTGCATTCTTTTCACCAGTATTTGGATGAACCGTTTCATCGCTCTCCATCTGCTCCGTCGATGCTACGCTATCCTCATAGATCAATACATAAGTGGAAAAACGATTGGTTTGAAAAGTAAGCTTTCCATCTTCATGAAGGATCGTATCTAGTTTTTCCACTGTTCCTTCATGAATTCTTAACACATAGAAGGTTCTTCCTTCTTTATACAAGTGCTCCGGAAGCAACAACGTAAAGGAAATCGGTTCCTGTATTTCATTGATCGTTCCGATTAGCGTATCGTCAGTTTTTAATAACACGCTCAGATCAAAATACTGCGCAACCGAAATTGCCGTCTCTTTTGTGGCTTGTTTACCGACAAACTGTTCGACTAAATCTTTGATTTGAGCATGAACATCCATTTCCGCAAGCATTTCCGTTTTCACTTCTGTGAAAACCGTCTGATTATTTTGAAGCGCTGCCTGCAGGTTCTTTATTGTTTCTTTATCCACACTCGTGATCGGTTCTTGATTCACTACATCTTGAATGATCTGATTCGTCGTTTCATAAAGGACATCTTTTACACCAGCATCACTCACACCGACGGTCATCTCGGCAGAGGGTTTCGATGGGTCGATCGGTTTCACATCAACAACGACATTCGTTTGTTGATCAGAAGATTCACTTGCTAAAACGCTGACCTTGCAAGTGACAATCTTTTCACCAGCAGTTACAGTAATAACCGTCGTTCCTTGGCCGATTGCAGTAATTACCCCACCTTCATCTACAGCGACGATCGTCAAATCAGCACTGGCATATGTTACGTTTTCTAAAGTCGTATACGGTAAAAGCGTCACTTTTAATGGTCAGCTTTCCCCTTTCTTCAAGGTCACCTCATTCTGATCCAAGGAAATGCTCGATACCTTTGGAGCGATGACATACGTTGTCGTATCATTTTCTGTAATGGCAAACGCTTTGTAACCATCCGCAATTTCCTCTTCCATCGGTTGATCAGCATATGTGCCGGCATTTGCTTTGAAGATGTTATTTTGCAGATCGACCGATTCCAGAATTTGATCATCGTTCCAGGCGCCTCCCAAGATCGCATTCTTCCCGATGTTATATGATCGATCATTGCGTACGCTACCGATAAAGACACAATCGTAGATCCCTTGCGTATGAGAAGCATCCGTTAAAAAGGTCCCTGCGATGCCCCCAACGGTTTCATAGGAACTGTTGGCGATAACTTCGACATTTTCGGCCCTGCACTGTTGAATTTGATTTCCATAATGCAAGATGCCGCTTATTCCACCGGTGCGATCAACACCGCTCACAACAGCATGAACCACTTGACAGTTCGCGATGGTATCTCCTTGTTGTTCTCCACGGAAGCCAACGATACCGCCGATATATCCAGCATTGTCTTCCGGATCCCCAGGATCTTTGCGGAGAATCCCGCGAATGATCGCTTGCTAATCTGCAGTTCCTTTCACAGAGCATTCCTTGATGCCATCAGTGGTATATTCCCAACGTCCGCTAATACCTCCAACATACCAATAACCCTCAATTTCTACGGATCCATAAACATGGCAATTCTCAATGCCATTTGAGAGATATCCTCTTCCCGCAATAGCTCCAACATAGAGACGTCCAATGAGATCCACATTCTGTATATCGATGTTTTTGAGCGTTGCTTTTGATCCACAGTTACCAAACAAACCAATATGATTATCCGTTGCCAACGACTTAGTGATCTTCAAATTGGAAATGACATGGTTCTTTGATTTGGTTTCATCATAGGCGTCAAAAGTCCCATTAAAAGTCTTTTGATTATCATTCCCAATAGGTGTCCATTCCACATTCTGAAGATCAATATCCGCTAGCAGTTTAATCGTTTTCCCATCAAATGAATTTCCTTCATTCACTAGCTTGGCTAACCCAGCTAACTGCTCTGCCGAACGAATTTCATAAACTTCCTTGGCAGCATTTTCTTCATACCAGCTACAATCAGCTTTCTCAATCCAATTGGTAAAATTCTCTGCAGCTTCCACTCATTGATCCACAAACAACAATGAAGAAAAAAAGAGCACGCTTGCAAGGAAAAAACCAAAACATCTTCGCATGTGTTTATTCATCCGCTTCCCCTCTTATCTTTCATAAAATTTCTTTTATGAAAAACAAATTTTTTTATCATAAAGGAACTATTTCAATAAAGCAATTATAATGCTTTTCAAATCCTTCCTTTTTTGTAAAATTTGAACGATTGTCACTATATGAATACCAATCTTTTCCAAATGTTCTCCTAACTTCCATAACTTTGACACAAAATCTTTCCCCTATCAGGTAACACGTTTCGCTCGATACTCAAAACAAAGCAGTCCCATCGCTTTCATGTTCATTCGTTCTTCCATTCTCTTCTTTCCACTCCTGTAGGCATTTGATATAATGGATTTACATAAAGATGCATAGGAAGTGTTTCACAATGACAACAAAAATCTTAGTAATTGAAGATAATGCGGATATCAATCACATGATCGCTCAAGCGCTCACAAAAAATGGCTATAGCTGTGATCAAGCGTATTCTGGAACGGAAGGCCTTTTACGCTTCGAACAAACAAAATATGATCTGATTTTGCTGGACCTGATGTTGCCAGGCCTGGATGGGGAAAGCGTTCTCTCCAAATTTCGCAAGATTTCCGACCTTCCGATCCTCGTATTGACTGCTAAAGATTCCATTGAAAGCAAGGTAGAAGTATTACGAGCAGGAGCTGACGACTATTTATGTAAGCCTTTCGCAATGGAGGAACTGTTAGTTCGAATCCAAGTACAGCTTCGCAAAATCAACAAGACGAAGCCACATGATGCGTTTAAACAACTGACATTGGATCCGACACTCTATGACGCTCGAATAAATGGCGAATTGCTTCAACTGACTAAGCATGAATACTATATTTTAGAACTGCTGATCGGCAGTCCGCATCGCGTATTCACTAAACAAGAGATCTACGAATATGCTTGGAATGAACCTTATTATGGAGATGATAAAACGATCAACGTACATATCAGCAATCTTCGGAAAAAAATCCATAAGTATGTAGAGGAAGAATATATCAAGACCGTATGGGGCATCGGTTTTAAGATGGCTGAGTGAATGATCTGTATCCAAGGTTGGATCAGAACATCCATCAGCTTTTCTTTATACTTTCTTTATGATTGCTTTGTCCTTTTTTTACTTTCGATTGCTATAATACAATCACACAAAGGAGGTAGGCTCATGGATAAACTTGCAATTGAAACACTTGATTTAACAAAGATCTACAAACATACACATGCTGTTGATAAGATACACCTGCATGTTCATCAAGGAGACATCTATGGTTTTATCGGTCGCAACGGTTCAGGAAAATCAACGACCTTAAAAATGATCACTGGTTTGATTCATCCAAGCGAAGGGGAAGTCCTTCTGTTTGGGAAAGCCAGAGATATGTATTCTAATAAACGCATAGGTGCTCTGATTGAAACTCCAGGGCTCTATCCAAAACTTTCCGCTTTTGCCAACATGTCAATCAAAGCAACTGCCATGGGCGTTTATGACAAAGATCAAATCAATGCTCTTTTATCTCTGGTTGGTTTAGATCCCCAAAACAAAAAAACCGTTCAAGCCTTCTCATTGGGAATGAAGCAGCGTTTAGGAATCGCTTTGGCCTTGTTAGGCAATCCGGATTTATTGATCTTAGATGAACCGATCAACGGTCTCGATCCAGAAGGTATCAAAGAAATACGAGAGGTCATACGCTATCTAAACGAAACAAAAAAAGTGACGATTCTCATCAGCAGTCATATTTTAGGAGAGCTCAGCAAGATCGCTACGCGTTATGGCATCATCCGTGATGGCGTGCTCATCGAGGAGATCAGCGCGGTAGAACTCGATGAAAAATGCAGAAGCTATCTTTCGATTACTTTAAATCATTTGCAGCAGGCGCTGCCATGGATCGAACAAGAGCTTCACGTAAAAGATTATGTCGTTCATGATGAGAGGACCATCTGGATTTTTGATGAGATAGACAGCTGTGAATTAAACGCGCTGTTGTTTTCAAAGGGAATCTCTGTTGAACAGATGTATTACCAGAAACAAGATTTAGAATCTTACTTTTTAGAGAAGATCGGAGGAATGGAAAATGATCAACATGATGAAAGCCGAAATGCTGCGCGTTTATAAGAATCGTTCATTCTGGATTTACTTGATCATCTTTATCGCCGTATATTCTTTATGTATCTTCGTCCAAGCCCAAATGCAGGAAAGCAGCAGCTTTCAAACGACACAGGAGACAACACAAGTCGGACTATACATTTCTGTCGATCAGTTTTTGTATTCGCTTAATTCATTTGTGACATCGATTGGGGCGACATTTGGTTTTTTGATCATGAGCATCTACTTCTCCTCTATGATCGGTCAGGAATACAGCAGCGGTTATATCAAAAACATCGCAATCTTGCCAAATGGAAGATCCTCCATATTTATCGCAAAGATTTGGATTGCCCTGCTGTTATCTTTAAACTTGCTGTTCGTAAGCTATCTTGTCAGTTTCATCTTAGGTCCGCTGATGATCGCAAATTTTCAATTCGATCCAGTCTATGACATCCTACAAAGAGCAGCCTTGCTATTTTTTCTCTTATTTGCTTCTTTTCTTCTGATTGCCTTCCTCACTACGCTCTTTTGCAGAAAGAGTGCTGGCATCATCGCTACCTTTCTCATCGCTTCAGGTACGTTATTACCATTATTCGACGGAATCTGCCAAATGCTGCACCTTCCTGATTTTTCAAAGTATACACTTTCTTATCAATATGCTACGATAACAACGACCCTGCCGAACCATGCGCTATCCTGCATAGTTATATCTTTGGCGGCAATCCTCTTCTATTCTTTCATCAGTTTGATACTGTTAAGAAGAAGAGATTTCTAACAAAGGAGTTGTTCATCTATGATCTTGTTCACTGTATTACTCGCACTGCTCTTTCTGATTACAAGTATCTCGCTTTGCATCTTATTATATGACTTAAAAACGTTAAACAAGCAGATCGCCTATAAAGAACATATCGGCGGGCGTTTTCTCATCACGATACAAAGCAACCACAAACCGCTTAAGCAGCTACAAAAAGAAATCAATGCTCTCTATCAGAAGATCCACGATCTGGAAGAGCGAGCCGATACGAAGGAAAAGGAAATGCAGACGTTGTTATCCGCCATCACGCATGATATCCGCACACCGATCACCAGCATCCGCGGGTATCTAGACCTGGTTCAAGAGACATCGATGAAAAGCGAACAGGATCACTACTTAACAATCATGCATCAACGCTTAGATGCTTTGAACAGCATGTTGGAAAACTTATTTTTATATGCAAAGATGAGCGATGCAGAATACGAAATTGAAACAGAATCCATCCTGCTTTATCCACTTTTATGCAAAGTGATCGCTTCCTACTATCATGAATTGAACAGCAAACAGCTGATTCCTATTCTATCGTTTTCTAATGAGCAACTGCTCATCCAAGCAAATTATGAAATGACTTATCGCATGATTCAAAATTTGATCCATAATGTTCTCAAACATGGAAAGGCTCCTTTTGTCATTCAAGAACAAAACGGCATTTTATCTTTTTCCAATGCCGTTTCATCTGACAGTCAAATAGATCCTGAACGTCTCTTTGATCGTTTTTACACAAAAGACCGCGCACGTCATACCAATTCCAGCGGTTTAGGCCTTTCCATCGTCAAACAGATTGCCCAATTGCATCAATGGTCAATTTCTGCTCGATTTGAACAATATCAATTGACGATATGCATCGATCTTTCGGCGCAAAAAAGGGTGAAATAACACGTTTTTTTCCATCTTTCTACTATCTTTCTACCACGTAGAGCCCAAACGGTGTGTTTACACACCGTTTCAGACCGTTGACAAAGTCGCTCTTTGAGCAGACTTTGTCATACGGTCTTTTT
>CBCTZR010000093.1:0-6178 GCA_965151435.1 uncultured Merdibacter sp.
TCTCATCCACCATTTATCCTTATATCAAGTTTCTGTTCGTACGCTCAAAAGAGTCGCTACACCACTTCCTTCATCCTCAACATTACTGTTGACGACTTGTGGGTCACTACACTTGGCGGTAAATACCTGTGATTGATTTATCTCCAACTGAATTAGTGCCATGCCCGGCACACCCATAAAAAGCATCTTCTGGTTTGTGCAGAAGATGCTTTTTTTAATTATCCGTATATAAGCTGAGCTGTTCCTCATCAAAAGAAGCCAGCAGATGATCTTGGATCGTCTCAAAGGCAGCATTCCCTTTTAAATTGTGGATGAGCTGATGCTCACTGGCCGTAATCATTGGATACTGCATCCAGCTTTTTTGATGCGTATAATTGATAGTGCTCAAAACTTGTTGATCATCCGGATCAATCCAACGTGATATACGCAGATAACCGCGGTAATTCTCCTTATGGGATGGAAACGAGAAACCGCCCATATAACCATCTGAAACGGACGGATTCAGATATGACGCATCGGAAATGATCGTGCTTGTCTTGCCAAGCAGTGCAAAAGGAGCCGTATAGGTAGAATCCCCTTCATCATACAACACTTGCCCATAGAGATCCATCAACCCCAGATCATTTGTTTCTAAAAGCTGTATCGACTCCGTTCCATAAAAGTCATCCGCCTCTAGCCATTGGAAATGATGGAAGATGACCCAATTCTGCGCATCCTTCAACTGCAGCGCAACATCTGTGATTCGCAGATCTTTCGGTAATTCTTCTTTCTGATCATCTACGCCAAATGTATAATCATGCGTAACGACAATAAGCCGTTCAGCACCTTTGCAGGCAAGCAGATCCTCTTTTGTCAGATCATCTAAAACTGCAGTGGGAAAGTCGAGTTCCAATAACTGCAGCCGAATGGTTTGCGCCTCTTGATCCTGCAACGCTTCTTTTTTCTCCCATTGCATTGCATAGCCATCATTTAAACAATAGCCACACGTACCACCGATCACCAACACGGCAACGAGACCTGCCATGAGCCATCGATCGCTGCATCTGTAAACATGTTTCGCTAACATGAAACCGGCCGTATCGATCGCAAGGATCCGTTTATGTAAAGCAGAATATAATGGAATATACAAAATACAGGCGATGATCCACAAAAGGAAAACAGCAGTGGAAGATTGAAGCAGATTTCCAAAAACGAAGAAATACCAGACGATCAAAGCTAGTATACTGCGACAAGAGCAGTTTCTTTCGATCTTGGTACACACTGCCTTGATGCCCTTCCATAAACAGACATAAGAAATGATATAAAACAACAAAGCAAGGTTATAACCTCTAGCGATATCCTCCAATGAAAAGGAAGAGCGAAAGGCGATCGTCGTTTGAAACAAAACGACAAAAAGCACATAAAGAAAGAAAAGAATTGTCAGAATATAACCAATGGAAAACCAACGGTTTTCATGAATAAGCTTGCGATACCCCAGCATCATCAAAAACAACGCAACCAAAGAAAAAATCTCATGCAATCCAAACATGGTAAACGGAACGCTCAACAAAAACGTCCCTATCAGGATCTTTTGCATCGATCGCTTCCATTCGGTTGATTGAGCCCCACTTTGTCTGCTCATAAACGTCCCTCCTCTCTTTTTCGACCATCTGATGAGCAAACGATCTCATAGGATACACGTTACGATACTTCCCTATTTTTATTATAAACCCGTATTAAAAAAACAGCTAGATGATACAAGCTGTTTTCAATGATCAACGACGTTTCAAGGCAACGATCGTTTCGATCTTTGCGGTATTCGGAAACATATCAAAAGGCACGATACGCTCCACTTCATAACGATCGGTAAGAATCGCCAAATTCTTTGCCAACGTTGAAGGATTACAGGAGACATAAATGATCTTTTTGATCTTGCTGCGAAGAATCACCGCTAACATCGCTTCATCCAATCCTATCCGCGGCGGATCGACCACTAATACGTCAATCTTGCGATTCTTGGACAGATATAGCAACTTATCCGCTGCATCCGCACACATAAATTCAACATTATCGATATGATTTTCACGAGCACACTGTCTGGCATTGATCACCGCATCTTTCACGATTTCAATACCGATGATCTCTTTTGCCTGATCTTTTAAAGCCATCGAGATACCACCGATCCCGCTGTACGCTTCCACGATGCAGTCATTGTTCTTCCCTACCAGATCTGCTATGCAAGCATACATATTTTTTGCCTGTTGCGTATTCAGCTGAAAGAAACTGCGTGGAGAAATCGGCAATCGAATCGAATCCAGGGTGAGATATAAATAGCGTTCCCCACCTAACAAGATCATTTTTGGTCCAAACAGCTCCACTGCTTTCTTTTGTGTCTGATAGCTCTGCCACAAAGAGTGCATTCCTTCTAACGCCAGTAACTCTTCAATCATCGAAGGATCAAACGACTCTTCACCAGTGACGAGCGTGCATTGGAATTTTCCTTCAAAGCCGCGAAGGATCAAATAACGCACACCGCGTTTTTGATGCCAATCATACGCACGGACCTGATAACGGTTGAGCACCTTCAAAATACGTTTACGCATGATTTCCAGTTCTTTTTCGTGTACATAGCAGGTATCCATCTCCACAAATATATTGGAATTAGGGGCATACATACCATTGACCAGCTTCCCATCGACCATCCCGCAAGGCAGTTTACACTGATTCCGGTAAAACAGTGTTTTTGGTGAAGGATGGATCGCTTCAATCCGCCGTGGATCAATATGGGCATATTTGATCAGCGATTGACGCAGATCATCTCTTTTAAAACGCAGCTGTTCTTCATAATCGCAAACCATGTATGGACAGGCACCACAACGGCGCTGTATTTCACAGATCGGACGTATCCGTTTGTCGCTTTTCTTGCAGATGTGAACGATCTTCCCTTTTGCATAACGTCCGTTTTTTTCAGTCAGCGTAATATCTACTTCTTCTCCGCATAAAGCACCTGGAACAAATACCGGCAAGCGATCCAAATAGCCGATTCCTTCACCATTGATACCCATTTTTTTTATTGTTACTTTCATACTAATCTTTTTTCCTCTCTTTGCGCAGCGCCCTTAAATGCCGGCGTATACGGCCATATTTCGGGATGCATCCCTGTACATTTTCCGTGTTCTCAATGACGGTATTGATACAAAAGCCAAGATATATAATACAAGCAATTATGTAGATTGACAACAACAAAGTCATAAAGGACGCCAACGGTCCATAAACTGTAGGATAAGAGGTAAACGTCTCTAAGATCTTCGTCAGCAGCATTCCTAACAAAACAAATGCGCTGACGCTGAATAAGGAACCAGCTAATCCAAACAACAGTGGACGACGATAATATGATAATGCATGAAACATGCACATAAATAAGATAATGGCTAACACAGTAGCAACGATCAGCCAGAATTGCGGCAACAACATCAGGAAGAAATATGCCACACCAAGATACAAAGCGAAGTAAACGGTCAAGACGATCGCGCGTACTCGCACATAGATCGAATTTGGTTTCACCTTCTCCACTTGGGCAGAGATCATCAAAAATGAATAAATACTTCTGCTCGCCAGATAAAATGACAAGACCAACGTGGAGATCGTCGCCGCAAAACCGATCGGTTCTCCTTCTTTGGCAAACCACTCAACAAAAGGCAGGATGATATCACTAGGTAAATACTGAATGAGCACTTGTACGAAAACCTCATATACACCTTCATTAATGATGATGATGTATTTAAAGACCAAGATCACTGCAATCAAGATCGGGGCAATTGCCAACAGCAGACTAAAGGAGAGCGCATAGCGAAATAAGCGCCCTTGAAACGAATCGAATAACAAGTATACTTTCTTGATGAAATCCATTATGATAATCCTTCCAAATAGTTCCGCATCCAGTCCACATCTTCTCCGATCAGCAGAAAGATGTAGTCCCCACAAGTTCCCAGATAGGCTTGTGCGCCAGATTGCAGTGCCTGCTGCATCCGCTTCTGCGCACTCTCTTTTATTATACTCCAGTTTTCCTCATTACAGTGAAAAATTGCAGCTTCCTGCCAAATATCCTGTCGAATGCTGCGCAGATAGGCAAAATCTTCTTTCTCCAAAGTCAAACCAAACGCATCCAATACGGCATCATCATCTAAACTCTTTTCATTCATCAACGCACCAACATTCTCTTCCCGCATCAAAACTGCCATATTGATCAACGCTTGTTCCATATTCAGATCCCCATGTTTCATCGAACCGACTCCACACCCACATAAACAAATAAGACAGATTACAAACACTATGCATTTACGCATGGATGCACCTCTTCTTTTTTAGTTTATGCAGCAAAAGAAAAAAAGACGCATTGCGCCTTTTTAATCATTTACAGCCCAATCCGGCACTTCTTTTCCGCGTCGGATCAGGATCGCTTTTTGAAATTCCGTCTGATTCAAGAATTCCAGGATCTTACGTTCTTCTTCGCTGTTGCATCCAACCAGCAGTTTCACTTCACAATCTTTCTTCAAGATATCTGCACTGACAACGACCGATTGGATCAAATTCGATTTTACCGATCCGCGGAACACATCGATCGGTGCCTGATCCGATCCCGTCGTATCATTCAAATAACCATAATCCACCGGATAAACCAAATTGCTGTATTTATAATGGCAAGTTCCTTTTGGACGATCTACGACCAATTTAGATGAAAGATACAGCGTGTCTAATTTCTGCCAAAAAAATGCATTATTCTCTAAAGTATTCATTGTATTCCTCCTAAAAGCCACAGACTACCATGTCTCGTGTGATATCCTCGATTTTTTTACAACCAGCAAGCGCCATCGTTTCCTTAAGCTCCAGTTCAATCTTCTGCAAGTAGGTAACTACGCCCTGTGCGCCATCACCGATGGCAGCATGCGAGATCGGACGACCGATCAAAACACCGTCTGCCCCAAGTGCAAGCGCCTTAAATACGTCGTTTCCGCTACGGAAACCGCCATCGACAAACACTTTCATCTTTCCATCGACAGCCGCAACGATTTCTTCTAACACTTCAATCCCGGCCTGTGCACCATCCAAAACGCGGCCGCCATGATTGGAAACGATAATTCCTTGAGCGCCGGCTGCCAATGCTTTTTTCGCTCCTTTGACGCTCATGATTCCTTTCAGTATAAAAGGAACATCGGTTTGCGCAATGATTGTCTGTAAATCCTCTACCGTTTTAAAGCCCACAGGAACATCGCTGTTGCGCAGGTTGGTCAAACCGCTCGCATCGATATCCGAAGCGATAGCCGGACATCCACATTCATTTGCTAATGCTATACGCCAGTCCATATGACCTAGTGACCATGGTTTAATTGTAGGAATTCCTTTTCCTCCATGCGCTTTTACGATTTCACAAGGCTCCTTAAACATCGCATCAATTTTACCATCACCGGTGAATGCAAACGTTCCTGCCTCAATGCATCCCGCAACAACAGCCTCTGTATAATCGCGGTCACTCATATCGGCACCATAATTCTGTTTAATTCCACTGATCGGTGCTGCATATACAGGAAGTTTCACTGGCAATCCAAAAAAATCAGAAGCAGTACTTATCTCTTCATTCGTCGTAATCGTATCCATTACGATCGTAATCTTATTTAACATCTCTATGTTCCGTGTAAAAGCTGATCCGCTACCTTTTCCACCCGGACCTGGCGTTTCTCCACGGCAGGCAAGTCCATTGCATGATGGACAACAGCGACATATCGTACACTTCTGCCATGCAAGCTCATATACTTTATCCCATGATTTCATTGTCAACCCTACTTCCTAACTACATCTTATCAGGTACTTCTCTATTATATCGGTTATGAAACTAATAAGCAATCACTTTCAATTTTTTTCATATTTATTTCATACAATTTTCTGATTTTTCTTTACAAGATGATTTCTCCTTTATTTACAAAATTGCATGACTAAAATTATTCAATTTAAAATGAATAAGAAAAAAATACGATAATTTTCGTTAAGAATATCATATTTTTCACAAAGAAAGCAAGAGAAACTATTAAAAACATTTTCTCATCTTCAATTCGTAAAGTATAATCACGTTAATTTTTCACAAAATAAAAGAGGCTGTAACGAATAAGGAATAGCCAAAAATAAAAAATGCATCTAATCTCGA
>CBCTZR010000094.1:0-5928 GCA_965151435.1 uncultured Merdibacter sp.
TAAAAAAGACCGTATGACAAAGTCTGCTCAAAGAGCGACTTTGTCAACGGTCTGACCATCGGCTTATAGCCGATGGTTTTCTCATGCATGCGGGTTTCTGTATTCGTTTACATTTGAATTTTGAAAGCACAAGTTCAATAATATAAAAAGTTCACAAATTGCGGGAACTGTGTTATACTTTGAATGGTGATAAAGATGGTACAAAAGAGTGTTCCAAAAGCAACCTTACAGCGTTATCCTGTCTATTTAAAAGCGCTTCGTAAATTGAAGCGAAATGGGATTGAACGCATTATGTCAAAAGAGCTTGCCAGCGTAGTCAATATCGAACCGACGACCATTCGCCGTGATTTTTCCTTCTTGGGTAATCTAGGGAAACAAGGTTATGGATATGATGTCAATTTGTTGATTGAGATCTTTAATCAGGAACTGGGAATGGATTTTGATGAAAAGATCATTTTGGTGGGTGCCGGTAATATGGGGCGCGCTTTGATGAAATATAATCGTTGGGATTACGTCGTTGGAGAGATCACCTGTGCATTTGACGTAGATCCTTCTCGACGAGGAGAAACGTTTGGTGTTCCGGTCTATTCGATGGATGAGTTAGAAGAGAAGATGCCGGAAGGATGCCGCATCGCTATCTTGGCAATCTCAATGGATATTCAAGCGACGGTCGATCGCCTGATCGCCTGTGGAATCGTTGGATTGGTCGATTTTACGCACGAGCATATTCAAGTGCCAAAAGGGGTTGTCTTAAAGACGGTGGATGTGGTATCATCTATTCAAGAACTTGTCTTTGAAACAAATTCGTTAAATGCAAGGCGTTGAAGCAGAACATGGCAATGACGGTCAATAAAGCGATTCTGTGGCGGTGAAAGACAGAAATGATACGGTTGCGACATGAACGGCTGTGGAGCTGAATCGGAGAAAATAAGTAGACGATTCCGTGGATGAGCGTTAATCATTTGAGATGCACATGAAGAGATGTGAATCAGGATGGCACCGCGTATAGTTTTTTACGTTCCTGTTATACAGGAACTTTTTTTATATAAGGAGGAAGCTTTATGTTTGAATTTATGACGATTCGAGAGCTGTATGAGATCGTGTTAGGGGGATCCCACGTTGAGATCGATTCGATCGAGTACGTGTCGCTGCAGGGATGGATCCGTACGAATCGTTCCAGCGGGAAGGTTGGTTTTATCGAACTCAATGATGGAACCTATTTCCGCAATGCACAATTGGTTTACAGTTCCGATCTGAAAGATTTTGATGAGGTGGAGAAATACACGACCGGATCGGCATTGACCGTCATGGGAAAATTCGTCTATACCCCGCAAGGGAAACAGCCTTTTGAAATCCAGGTGAAAGAAATCGAGCTGGAGGGAGCTTGTGCGCATGATTATCCGCTGCAGAAAAAGCGTCACAGTTTTGAATTTATGCGTGAGATTCCGCATTTACGTCCACGTGCTAACAGCTTTTACGCTATTTTCCGTCTGCGCTCCGTATTGTCCATGGCTATTCACGAATTCTTTCAAAACCAAGGCTTCGTCTATGTGCATACGCCGATCATCACTGGAAATGATGCGGAAGGTGCCGGCGAGACCTTTACGGTGACGACGCGTGAGGATACGAACTATGAGGAAGATTTCTTCGGTAAGCATGCTTCCTTGACGGTTTCCGGTCAGCTGCATGTCGAGGCGTTTGCCATGGCTTTCCGCGATGTTTATACCTTTGGACCGACCTTCCGTGCTGAGAATTCCAATACGACCAGACATGCTTCGGAATTCTGGATGATCGAACCGGAGATTGCGTTTGCAGATCTGGAAGATAATATGGATCTGATCGAAGATATGGTGAAATACTGTATCAATTACTGTCTGGAAAATGCTCCGGAAGAGATGAAGTTCTTTGAGAAGATGATCGATAAAGAATGCATCGAACGCATTACGAAAGTGCGCGACAGCGAATTTAAGCGCATGACCTATTCGGAGGCAATCGAATTATTGAAGAAAGCAGATGTGAAATTTGAAAATAATAAGATCGAGTGGGGCATGGACCTGCAGAGTGAACATGAACGCTATCTATGTGAAAAAGTTGTGAATGGACCAGTCTTTTTGATCGATTACCCAAAAGACATCAAAGCTTTCTATATGCGTTTAAATGACGATGGCAAGACGGTTGCTGCTTGCGATCTGCTCGTTCCTGGCGTTGGAGAACTCGTTGGAGGCAGTCAGCGTGAGGAGCGCTATGACGTGTTGAAAGCACGCATGGATGAGATGGGCATGGAATGCGACACCCTGCAATGGTATATGGATCTGCGTCGTTATGGCGGTTGTAAACACGCAGGATTTGGTTTAGGGTTTGACCGCATGCTGATGTATCTCAGTGGCATGCAGAATATCCGCGATGTGGAACCATTCCCTCGCACACCGAAAAACTTAATTTTTTAATGACAGCGGGCATCCGCTGTTTTATTTTTAAATTTGCTTTTATTCATAGGATTTTCGTTGTTTTTTTCATGGTTTCTGCTATACTGATTATGCGATTGACAAAGCTGGAGAGAGGAGGATGCCTATGCGTTATGAACCTAGAAAACGACAATTTCGATGGACGTGGAAACTTGGCGTTGTACTGGTTCTTTTGGTGTTGCTGCTCTCTTTCTTATTGATGTTTTTGTTTCGATCAACTGAAGTACAAGCAGATTTTCATGCATGTGACTATACCAATTCGCAGATGCTTGATCTGCAAGATCAATCACAACAGACGATCGAATTGGAAGATTATGTATTCTATGGGGAAACACTTGCCCTTTACATGGATCCTTATGATGGAGAAGAAGATGATATCTATGGGAAGACGATGGAACTCGTAAATATCTGTACGGGGGAACAATACAGCTTTACGATTGGAAATACCGTCGATCGTCAGATTTTTTTACCAGATCTCAGCGATGGGACGTATGAGATCTATCTGATCGATAGTTTTCAGCGAAAACGCATCGTGTTTGCCGAAGCTGTTCAAAGCGAGCCGTTTCAGACGGTCCGTCGGGAAGAAAAAGTGAAAGAAGCGACCTTGATCGCTGACCGGGATGCATTGGAACCTTATGGGGGCACACTGTCTAAAAACTATGCGTTTTTAACGATCGATACCGTAACACCAAGCGAAACGAAGGCTGATGTGCTGATCGATCCATATGGATTATATACGACGGTATGGGGTGGAGTTGACCTTGGCTTTAACGGATATGATATCGTTGAATACAAAGAGACCTATCAGGTGGCGCTCGCCATGAAGGAAAAGCTGGAAAGTTATGGACTGGTTGTTTTGTTGGCACGGGATGAAGAAGAAGTCGTTGAATACTACGGGGAAGATTGTCGTGCATCAAAAGGATATGCAGCTGATGCGAATTATCTCATCAGCATCGGATTCACGTATGGAAGCGGGCATGAGGGGATCGAAACGTATCATGGCGTGCAGTCTTCTACGCATTTGACAAATGATTTGATGTATTATTTATTAAAGAATTATGATATTGAAGGAAGCTCGACCTATACCTCACAGACGAGCATTGCCGGTATATTTTCTTCATCTTATACAGAAGGAGAAGATGGACGAAACGTCTATGATAGCATGCCTGTTTTTCGCGAGAGCGGTGGAAAAGCGACCTTAGCTGGAAGTTATAATGAGCAAAGCAAGGAAAACAGCATGTATGCGCAGGAAAACGGTATGTTGGGCATAGAGCTGGATCTTGCTTGTCTCAGTGAGGAAGATGACGTAGCCTTTTACAAGGAAAATAAGACGACGATCATCGAGGGATTGTGCGAAGGCTTTGTCTATGCCCTTGGCATTGATCCCAATGTGAATTAGAAAAGGAGGAAGAACATGCGCTATCAGATCAATAAAGGTTCAAAGTCTTTTGGTGCATCCACGATCTTCCAAGATATTCAGTTTGAAATTCGCAACAATGAAAAGATTGCTGTGGTCGGGCGCAATGGATGCGGAAAAACGACACTACTACGTGTCATTGCGGAAGAAGAAGAGCTGGACAGCGGGACGATACATAAAGAAAATGATCTGCGGATCGGTTATTTGGCCCAGACGACATTTCGTGATGAAGAAGCCAGTGTGCAAAGCGAGATGGAATCGGTGTTTGAACACGTCAAGGTGCTGGAACAGCAATTAAATGAAGCTGCCCTTGGGCTAAGCGAAGTAGCAGATGAGAAAGCGTTGGCAGATTATGCGCGCATTCAAGAAGCATTTGAAGAAGCGGGCGGTTATCAATGGGAAAGTGAAATGATGAATATCCTTACGCGCTTTGGTTTTTGTAAGGATGATCTGCAGCGTTCGATCAAGGAGTTCAGCGGTGGACAGCGGACCAGGCTGGCGTTTGTAAAGCTGTTGCTTTCGAAACCGGATGTATTATTGTTAGATGAGCCAACCAATCATCTCGATATTGAGACGATCGAATGGCTGGAAGGTTATGTAGCACGCTATCCCAAAGCGGTCGTATTAGTGTCGCATGACCGTACGTTTCTCGATCATGTGTGTGATGTGGTCTATGAGATCGAATTTGGGATCATGCGTCGTTATCCGGGAAATTATACGCATTATGTGGAGACCAAAAAGCAAGATATCGAAATTCAAAAGAGCGCCTATGCGCGTCAACAAAAAGAAATTGCGCGCATGGAAGAGCTCATCGAGAAATTTCGGTATAAAAAGAACAAAGCGGCATTTGCGCAATCAAAGATCAAATATCTGGAACGAATGGAAAAAATTGAGGATCCCCAAAGTGACGATGTCACCTTTCATGCGAAGTTTCACGCGGCAAGGCGCGGAGGCAATCGTGTATTGGAGGTCAAAGATCTTCAAATCGGTTATGATCATCCTTTATGCAAGGTCAATTTGCAAATTATGCAAGGAGAACGAGTGGCGGTCATCGGACCGAATGGTCATGGAAAATCAACACTGATGAAGACGTTGATGGGACAAGTTGCCCCGCTGTCTGGCAGTTATCTGCTGGGACATCAGATCGACGTAGGTTATTTTGATCAGGAGTTGGCGCAGTTTGATTCAACGAAGACTGTTTTAGAAGAAGTGTGGGATAGTTTCCCGCAGTTGGATCGTACACAGGTGCGCACGGTGCTGGGCAGTTTTTTGTTCACGCAGGATGAGGTGTTCAAAACGGTGGATTGCCTTTCTGGAGGGGAAAAAGTACGGTTGAGCTTTGTGAAGCTGTTGTTGTCTCAACCAAATTTTCTGATGCTGGATGAGCCGACCAATCATTTGGATCTGCTTGGAAAGGAAGCATTGGAAGAATCGTTGAGCAATTATGAAGGAACGATGCTCTTCGTATCGCACGACCGCTATTTCATCTCAAAATTAGCAAGTGCTGTCTTGGAGATCAAAGATGGACAAGCACATTACTATCCTTTGACATATGATGAGTTTATTCAAAAAGATACGCAGCGTCAAGAAAAAGCGGAATCAGAAGAAGGCAAAAAGAAAAACTATGTGCGTAATTTTAACTATGGCAAGGCAGTGAAAGAACTGGAGACAAAGATCGCCGAAAAAGAAGAAGAGCTGGAATCTTTGCGGCAGTTGCGCTTTGAACCGGAGTATTATCACGATTTCAAGAAGATGAATGCACTGGATGAAAAAATTGACCAAGTGCATCTGGAGATCGATCATATGATGGAAAAGTGGGAAGAATACAGCACGCATTTGGAATAGACACAGCTAGCAATGCCTGAGCTGTGTTTTTCTTTTTCGCAGCGCATGTACAAGTGGATCTGGTAAGCATCCCCCAACAAAGCTATGCTTTGTTCAGCTTGTTGACAAACTATATACTTAAAAAGTATAGAAAAATAATTCATTACAAGTGGAGATTATCAACCATTTTTCAGGTAATTTTAGACAAATAATGGCTTAAGA
>CBCTZR010000095.1:0-5658 GCA_965151435.1 uncultured Merdibacter sp.
AAAAAGACCGTATGACAAAGTCTGCTCAAAGAGCGACTTTGTCAACGGTCTGAAAAGGGTACAACGTACCCTTTTTTTATGGATGTAAGAGATGATTGTTGCTTTGATGGCAGTATGCTATACTGATAAAGTATTCCCCGGGAAATGGAGTGAACCAGAAATGAATGTTATTGATGAAATGGAACAATATGCTAAACAATACCATGTGCCGATCATGGAAAAGGAAGGTATTGACTTCATGCTGACATTTTTAAAAGAGCACCATTGTAAACGAATCTTAGAAATCGGTAGCGCGATCGGCTATTCAGCTATACGAATGGCAAGTATTGATGAAGAGATCGAGATCGATACGATCGAACGTGATGAAGAGCGATATACAATGGCGGTAGCAAACATTCAGAAAGCTGGAATGAGCAATCGAATCCATATACAATTAGCAGATGCTTTAGAAGCAATGGTAACTGGCAGTTATGATTTTATCTTTATCGATGCAGCAAAAGCGCAGTACATTCGTTTTTTCGAACGGTATGAACCTTATTTGAAAACAGGAGGTTACATCTTGTCCGATAATCTTGGCTTTCATGGCATGGTCGATGGAAGTGTAGAAGCGAAGAGCAGGGCGACGAGAGCACTTGTTCGTAAGATTCGTAATTATATA
The DNA here is from genome assembly GCA_965151435.1 of uncultured Merdibacter sp. GTDB lineage: Bacteria > Bacillota_I > Bacilli_A > Erysipelotrichales > Erysipelotrichaceae > Merdibacter. The sequence goes on from CBCTZR010000095.1 coordinate 659, forward strand.
GAGTATTTAAAGATGAATACCGCTTATGATACGATGTTTTATACAATTGGAGATGGAATTGCGATTTCCAAAAAAAGATAATTCAAGCGAATTATTAAAGAGAAGTGTGATACAATAAGATTAATAATGAGGAGGTCATACTTATGAAACTATCGAGACTGATTCCGGCAATTGCTGCAGTTGGTGGTGCAGTTGCTCTCGCAGTATATAAGCTGCAAAAAGATCGTAAAGAGATCATACAATTAGATGAAGGCTTATTATTGGATGAAGAGGGTGATTCATTCGATGATATGCATATCGATGATGTCACAGCATCCAGCGCGGCAGATGTCGATGTAGAAATACCAGCATTCAAAGAGGAGGAAGCGAATGCACAGCCCCCCTTTGTAATGGATGAAGAAACAAAAGATAAAATCAAAAAGAACGTAGATGATGCAATTACTGCGTTAGGAGCAGCAGGTGATGTCCATATCGCGGAACGTCCAGTTGAACATCAAATGTCTTTTCCTGATGAAGAAACTTTAGCTGCTTTTAAAGAGACAATCATTAAACGCGGTTATGTCGTCACGAAAGGTGAAGATCCAAAAGTTGCTGTCGTTATGCATATTGCACCGATGGATAATGAAATCATGCTTCAGCATGTACTCTATCTTTATGAAGAGACAAAGAAAAACAACGGTACGTATGAAGGATGGCATTGCAATCCTGTATATTAATAAGAAAAATATGAATGCGGCATCTGTCAAGACAGATGTCGTTTTCTTATTTGTTTTCCATAGAACACTGGTGTATAATAAAAAAGCTGAATTGATGAGGTGATCCTTATGCATAAGATCGAAGTAGAGCATTTAACCTTTTCTTATGATGGAGAACATGACGTATTAAAAGACGTCAGTTTTCAGATTGAAGAAGGAAGTTATACGACCATCGTCGGACATAATGGTTCTGGGAAGTCAACGATCGCAAAATTATTGATCGGTTTGATGGAAGCAAAATCAGGAACGATTCGGGTCGATAGTATGAATCTAAATGAACAAAACGCTTATGCGATTCGCGATAAGATCGGAATCGTCTTTCAAAATCCGGATAATCAGTTTATCGGAGCAACTGTAGCGGATGATATTGCTTTTGGTTTAGAGAATCATCAAGTTCCACAAGAAAAAATGCAATCGATCATTGAAGATTACGCAAAGCGCGTGAATATGAGCAAATACTTAAATAGTGAACCAACCAAACTGTCTGGCGGGCAAAAGCAACGTGTCGCAATCGCCAGTGTACTGGCAATCGCTCCGGAGATCTTGATCTTTGATGAGTCGACCAGTATGTTAGATCCACAAGGAAAAGCTGAAATCAACGCATTGATCCAGAAGATACATGAAGAGTCAAAATTAACGATCGTTTCCATTACACATGATATTGAAGAAATGGCACATAGTGATCATGTGATCGTTATGAAGGATGGAAGAGCAGTCATGGATGGCACGCCGGAAACGATCTTAAAAAGAGAAAAGGAATTGGTAGAGATGCAATTGGATATTCCTTTTGCATTAAAATTTGTCCATGCAATGAATGAACAAGGTATACAGTTAACAGAAGAAATTCAGATGGAAAGAGTGGTGAAAGAACTATGCCGATTGCGTTTCGAGGATTAGCGCATACGTATAACAGCGGCACGGTGTTTTCCTATGCCGCATTGAAAGACGTTAATCTAGATTTGGAAGAAGGAAAGATCACAGCTATCATCGGTGAGACAGGAAGCGGGAAATCAACGCTTGTTCAACATCTGAATGCACTGTTGTTGCCGACGCAAGGGGAGTTGGAAGTTTGCGGCAAAGTGATTCGTGCAAAAGAGAAACCAAAAAACTTGAAAGAATTACGAAAGAACGTTGGTTTAGTCTTTCAATTTCCAGAATATCAGCTATTTGAAGAAAGTGTAGAAAAGGATATTGCGTTTGGTCCAAAAAATTTTGGAGAAAGTGCAGAAGAAGCACGTGCACATGCGCGCAAGGTCCTTCCTTATGTCGGCCTCGATGAAGGGTACTTGGAGCGTTCCCCTTTTGAGCTTTCCGGTGGACAGAAGCGCCGAGTAGCGATAGCTGGCATTTTAGCCATGGATCCCAACGTGCTCGTTTTAGATGAACCGACGGCAGGGCTGGATCCTCAAGGGGCAAAAGAAATGATGGAACTCTTTGTGAAGATGAATAAAGATTTTCAAAAGACAGTCTTATTAGTCTCACATGATATGGAACATGTCCTGCGTTATTGTGACAATGTTGTAGTTGTAAAGGACGGCAGCATTCTTCTTCACCAGAAAGTGAAAGACTTTTTTAAAGATACCACGATATTAAAAGAACTTCGTATCACACCACCGGCAGTGATACGTTTAAGAGAAGCATTAAATGAGAAAGGTTTCTCTTTATCGAATGATCTTTTGACAATTGATGAATTGGCTCAAGCAGTCGCAAGGGAGGTGAAGCATCATGAATAATATTGCATTGGGGCAATACCTTCCGTTACATTCAATCGTACATCGTATGGATCCAAGGGCGAAGATCGTTGCGATGTTATTAGTGATGATCGCTATATTTGTACCAGCTGGATATAGTGGATATGCATTATTAGGCGTCGTGGTGTGCTTTGTCGCCTTGTTGGCTAAACTGCGTCTGTCTTTCGTGTGGCGTGCCATGCGACCGATGCTGTTTATGCTTGCCTTTTTGCTGGTAATCAATCTTTTAGTGATACATGAGGGATATGTTTTATTTTCAATCGGTGGTTTTCACATATATAGCGGTGCAGTTTCACAGACTCTATATATCGTCATTCGTCTTGCTTTGATGGTTACGATCACTACGATCTTAACAGCTACTACGAAGCCGTTGGACCTTACTTTAGGAATCGAGGATCTATTGAAACCATTTCAAAAGATTGGTCTGCCAGCACATGAAATCGCCATGATGATCTCAATTGCCTTGCGTTTTATACCAACTCTAATTGAAGAAACACAGCGAATTATGAAAGCGCAGGCTTCACGCGGAGTCGATCTGGAAAATGGGACAATCAAGGAAAAAATTTCAGCGATCTTATCCTTATTAGTGCCATTGCTTGTTTCTGCATGGGATCGTGCCATACAATTGGCAGATGCGATGGAAGCCAGAGGCTATGTTCCAGGGAAACATCGTACACGATATAAACAATTAAAGATGGAAAGTTATGATTTCGCATTACTATTTGGCGGTCTGTTATTGCTAGTGATGATGATAACGATGGGAGTCATGGGATGCGTATAAAGATGACGCTGAGCTATGATGGCAGCGCATATGCCGGATGGCAGCGACAGACAAATGCCATCGGAATCGAAACGATCGTCATGACAGCATTAGAACGATTACATCATCATCCAGTTGAAATTACGGCAAGTGGAAGAACAGATGGCGGTGTGCATGCTTTGGCGCAAGTGATACATTATGATAGTGATATCACAATGGGGGAAGATCACTGGATCAAGGCGATGAATGCTTTGTTGCCGCTGGATATTCGTGTGCAACAGGTAGAGATGGTGGCTGATAATTTTCATGCGAGGTTTGATGCTGTTCGTAAACGCTATGATTATCGCATCAGCTATGATGTGAATAATCCGTTTTATCATCGTTATTTTGCCTTGTACTGTGGCAAATTGGATGCCGTAAAAATGCAACGCTGTGCGGATCAATTGCTAGGTACACATGATTTTACGAGCTTTACGTCCAGTCGTATCGATCCGCGAAAATCAAGGATTCGTACACTGTATCGCTGTGATGTGACTGAGGAGGATAACGGCCTACACATCATCTTGGAAGGAAATAGTTTTTTGCGTTATATGGTTCGTATGATCGTAGGAACGTTGATCGAAGCTGGCAGAGGTCGATTGGATGAACAAGATGTACGTGCGATCTTGGATGCCAAAGATAAACATGCTTGCCGCTATAAAGCGGTAGCTAGTGGATTATATCTCGTACAGGTCTGGTATGAGGAGAAGGAGGAATGTATATGAGGAAAACCAATTATCACACCCATACAAAACGATGTATGCATGCCTGCGGAAGCGATGAAGATTATGTGCTTGCCGCAATACAAAACGGTTATGATGTGCTAGGTTTTTCTGATCATTCTCCATGGAAATATGATAGTGATTTTGTTGCACATATGCGAATGCGACTGGATCAAACGCAAGACTATCTGAACAGCGTCCGTTCATTAAAGGAAAAATATAAGGATCAAATAGATATAAAAGTTGGCTTTGAGTGTGAGTATTTTCCTAAGTACATGGACTGGCTTCTTGATTTTCTAATTGATAATCGTATAGATTACATTCTTTTTGGACATCACTACTATCGAACAGATGAAAATCGGGATGCAGGAGAGCGTATCTATTTCGGAGGAATTCGTGATTACGCTTCCTTAAAGCTTTATGTTGAGGATGCGATCGCTGCGATGAAAACAGGGATGTATTCTTATTTCTGCCATCCGGAATTGTTTATGCGAGGAATCAAGACGGTAGATCAGGCTGTTGAAGATGCATTTTATGCGCTATGTGAATGTGCAAAAGAATGTGATCTTCCAATTGAATATAATTTAGCAGGAGCCGCTTATAATCGTGCATTGCAGCAGGAAGCATATCCGCATCATGCATTCTGGGAAATTGTCGCAAAAGTTGGAAATACGGCAATCATTGGTACGGATGCGCATGATCCACAAGCATTACTGGATGACACATTACGAGAGGAAGGCATACAATATTTAGACAGCTTGGGAATCAAAGTGACAGATACGATTCGCTTTGTTGATTTTCAATCGCTAAAGAATGCAAAATGATCGAAAAAAATGCGATAAACATTGACTTTTTATTGCTAGGAATATAAAACCTGTCTTTAGGACTTTTTAATAAAAAAATGGTGCAAACTCACAAATTCAATCAGCGAGTATGCATCATTTTTATTTGCGACTCAGTAAGATAGAAATTG
>CBCTZR010000096.1:0-5372 GCA_965151435.1 uncultured Merdibacter sp.
CGATCTTGTCTTTTAATTCTAACCCTTTTTTGTCTGAACTAATTACGATTCTCATGCTTTATCCTCCTCAAGATGATCACTCAATTCTAACGTATCCGCTAATTGTTTGTACCAGTGTGCACTTTTCTTCACATAGCGTTGCTGTGTTTCAAAGTCCACATAGAACAAACCATAACGCTTATTATAGCCATTTGTCCAAGAGAACATGTCCATCAAAGACCACAAGAAGTATCCGCGTACATCAGCACCTTCTTCTCTTGCGCGCAGGACAGCATCCAGATGTCCGGCGATATAGGAGATACGACTATCATCTTGAACCGTATCATTTTCCAGTACATCTTTCATACCAACGCCGTTTTCAGTTACGTACATCGGTTTTGTAAAGTGGAAATCGCGATAGATCTCCATGATCATATGATATAGTCCCTCTGGGTAAATTGCCCAATCCCATTCAGTAGTCGGGACGGCTGGATTGGTAACACGTTTTCCGGTACCTTTGATCGCATAGACACTCGTTCCTTTTTGTCCTGTACCATTATGGTGAATATAGCTTTCTCCATCATACTCTTCCATGAAATGGCTGGCATAATAATTGATCCCCAAGAAATCCAATTGTGCTGCTGCTTTTTTCATCTCTTCGATCTCGTGATCGTTGAAGATGATTTCCCCTTTGTTATATTTTAAAACTTCTCTCATGATCGCCAATGTCTCATCTTTATAGAAACCGTTGATCGTTCCTTCTAACATGAAGCGATTGCAGAACGTATGTTCATATTTTGCTGCCTTCTGATTACCTGGTGTATCAGAGATCGGGAATTTTGGTTCCAAGATATGGATGATACCAATTTCTCCATCACCGCCCATCGCTTTATAGAGATTGACCACACGCGCATGTGCATACACCATATTATGCATCGCTTGCGCAGCATTTCCTAATTCATAATGATGATTTGGAGGGAAATGACCGATCAGATACTGACCAGCGGCAAGTGACCATGGTTCATTGATCGTCACCCATTTTTTTACACGATCCCCAAAGTTTTCAAAACAGATCTTTGCATATTCGCAATACGCATCGATCATCTCTTGAGACAACCAGTCCCCTTTGTGATAAAGAGATACCGGTGTATCAAAATGATGCAGAGTTACATATGGTTCAATTCCTCTTTCCAGACAAGCATTGATCAGATCATTATAGTAAGCAATTCCTTTTTGATTGACTTCTCCTGTTCCATTTGGCAGGATACGCGTCCATGCGATGGAAATACGGATTCCGTTGATTCCGTATTCCCTGCACAGGTCAAGATCTTCTTTATAACGGTGATAGAAATCAGATGCCATGCTTGGATCAAAGTTCTTTGTCTGCGCAAGATACTCATCCCAATAGCATTCTCCTCTGCCATCTTCCTTTACAGCGCCCTCTGCCTGATAAGCAGCAGTAGCAGCACCGAACACAAAATTCTTTGGAAACTTACGCATACGCTTATTCCCCCATCTTCTCTAAAGCGAATTCTAATGCTTTTTGAGGTGCTCGTGTCAGTGATACATACTGAGGGCCTTCCGTCGTTGCCGCTTTACATTTCGTAGAAGCGCAGTCAGCCTTCAATTCGTCATACATACTACCCATCTGTGGAGCCAAGATGATCAAGTCGAAATCATTGATAACAGATTTATGCTGACCATATGCCATTGCGGTTGATTCAATCTCAATACCAGCTTCTTTTGCACCATTTGCAATTGCATTTGCAAGCATGGAACTTGTCGCTCCGTTTGCACACAATACCAATACAGCTTTTTTACCGTCTAATTTCACTTCTTCTTTTACTGGAGCTTTCGTTTCTTCTGTCGCTTTTGCTTCAGAAACCGTTTCTTCCTCTACAGCATTTGCTTCATTTTCCAAACATTCTTTATCATAAACCTTGAAGAAAGGATAGTAGATCACAAAGTCAACGACAAGCAGCAATACGCATAAGATGAATGCTAAACCTGCAAAACCTGTACCCATGACTAATCCTAATGGACCTGGACAAGTCCAAGGCAAGTTATAAATGAATCCGTTCATACCCATGTCAACGAAGAACTTAAATAAGCAAACGTTAACGATTGGAGCCAAGATAAATGGAACGAAGAATACTGGGTTTAATACCAATGGAGCACCAAAGAGCACTGGTTCATTGACACCAAACAGCACTGGAATACTGGATGCACGACCGATTGCACGAAGCTGTTTTGATTTAGCCATAAATGCAAACATCAACGTGATGATCAATGTAGCACCTGTACCACCCAATGTTGCAACGAAATACTGCGTACCTTGTGCCAAAACGTTTCCTGCATGTTCACCAGCCTGAACCGACATTAAGTTCATCTCTACGTTTGTGATATAGATTGCAGACACTGCAGGTTCTACGATACTAGGACCATGAATACCTACGAACCAGAAGAATGCCATCGCACCAAAGATGATGGAGATTCCAACATAGCCATCAGCAGCGCTGAAGATTGGCTTGAAGAGTTCGATGATCCACTGTGCAAAGCCATATCCGATATACGTGCGGAACAAAAAGTCAACGATCCAGAAGAATAAGATGGTTGCAGCCAATGGGAAGATATCAGCAAACGTCTGAGAAATGTTATTTGGTACTTCTTTTGGCATACGAATGCGAATATCACGGCTGACAAAGAAACGATAGATGATACAAGTTGCAAAGGCTGCGACGAATGATGCCAACAATCCTTTAGAACCCATGAAAGATGCAGAGAATCCGCCGTCAGCTAAATAATCTGCAGACAGGATCAAGAAAGCGATCACTGCTACGATCATCGTACTCGTTACATTGATCTTGCGCGTAGCTGGCAATTTATTATTGAAATTATCTGTCAATGATTTTGCGATCGTAGCACTCATCAACAATCCGAGGATACCCATTGAATAATTATAGGCTTTCATCAAGACAGCCTCGATGCCAGCATCCCAATAGAAACCGAAGATATTTGGCACGTAAGCGATGAGCATGAAGATACTTGAGAATAAAATTACTGGAATACAGCTGATGAAACCATCACGAATTGCTCGTAAATATGGATTGTTCGAAATTTTCTCAAAGAATGGTTTCATTTTTTCAATACTGGAAATCAATCCGTTCATATATGTTTACCCCTTTTCTTAATTCACTTAATTCATTATTTGCCCGTACGTTTGTACAGAGTGATGAAGTTTTGGATCACATCACGCAATAACATCGTCGTCATCAAATGATCCTGTCCATGTACCATGATAAAGCCAAGTTCTACGTCTTCTCCACGCGCTTCAGCTTGTAACATGTCTGTTTGGCTCTTATGTGCCTGTGTGATCAATTCTGTTGCACTTTCGATCAATTTGTCTGCTTCGTCGTAATTTCCTTGCTCTGCTTCTTTCAACGCATTGATCAATTTAGATCTTGCATCTCCTGCATAAGCAACAATTTCAAATCCAATCATAGCTACTTCTTCTTTTTTCATCTTAGTTCCTCCTCACTTACGATTGTTCTTTTTGTTCGCTATCTGCGACTTACACTATAAATTTAAAACATTTATGTTCGTTTGTCAACCATTATTTTGTTCTTTTTTTGTTTTTTTCGAACATTTAGAACATTTGTAGGGGTAAACGAAGAAAACCCTCGTAAAAAGCGAGGGCCTTCCATCAAATAATATTGGTGATTTCGCGGTATTCTAAAATTTTGTCGATCTCAAAACGATCGGTGATGATCGCAGTCAAATCTCTACAATCATAATACTTGAAAAACGCATTCGTATTGAATTTCGTACTATCACATACGACATAACGTTCAGTCGCATTATCCAATGCAAGCTTATGCAACAACCCTTCTTCTTCATTTGACGCATAAAGATTATTATCCGTAATTGCATTGGTTCCTACAAAAGCTTTTGTGAAATTCACTTTGCTCAAGCCATCATAAGTGATCGTACCCAAAAACGATTCCAAAAAATCATCATATCGACCACCGATCAAAACTGCATCAATACCTTCTAACTTATAAAACAGAAAGAAGATATACAGACAGTTCGTAACGATCTTTACATTTTTTGCCTTCATATATTGTGCAATACGTTCATTCGTCGTACTTGCGCTGATGAAAACAATATCATTATCCTGAATCAAGCTAGCAGCTTTTTGTGCGATTCGCTCTTTTTTATCCGCATTGACCAAACGGCGATCTTTGTGTTTCAAAGTCCAGATATTTGGCGTGCTGATTACCGGTATATCTTTTTCTACCTTTTGTGCACCACCATGTACACGGATGAGATAGCCTTCTTCTTCCAACTGATTCAAGTCACGGCGTACCGTCATCAGGGTAACGCCTAAATCTCGTTGCAGTTCACTTACTTTGACAAAAGAATCTTCGTCCAATTTGTCTAAAATGTATTTTTTCCGAGCGCTATTCATCCGATCACCTGCACATTCTTCTGTTATCGTCGAAAATATCAATCATGTTCAATCGTCAGCAAATCTCCCGTAAACAGCGGTAAAGCTCCTTGTTCGATCTTTTGTTTTTGACTTGGATGACAAATATACCATTTGTTCTTCTTTGTAAGCATCGTTCCTTTTTCCGCATCGATATCGGTATTCGTCCCTTCGATCAAGACAACTACCAACGAAAAACCATTTCCATCCGCTTCGATCGGTGTATAGTGTAAAGTAGTAGAATACACTTCCATCACAGTACCTTTTGGAACGTAGAAGACATCCATATCTTTGATGTCGATTTTGCCATCGGCAAGAAGTTTTTCTTTTCTTCCTAATACCAGCAAGCAATCCGTAACAGCAATATTCACTTCGCTGCCTTGGTGGAATTCCGTACCTGTAGCCGCTTGATTGCGTCCCTGTACTACGCCGACCTGAATCGGCAACTCTCCAAAGACCTCTCTTTGTATGTCAGAAAAAATCGAGAAAGAATGAAGATCTTCGCGATCGACGACATACTGTGCCTTTGGCAACTGCGAAAAGACGGCTTCTTCAGCTGCCAGATGATCGATAACATCACCTGCATCGAGTGATAACAAACGGCCATATGGCTGAAATTGCTCATCTGTAATCGCATAAATCGTTACATTGTTATTTTTTGCGCGTATCGTATCTAACATATTCTGCACCTCCAATGCTATTGTATGTTCTTTTGTTCTTTTTTTCAAGATGAAATGTTCTGTTTATAGCAACTATTTGTTCTTTTTTATCGTTCCCTGCATTAAAAAAGTGAGCAATCGATATGCTCACTTTCTTAAGTTTATTTTAGATATGTTCTTCAGCAAGAGCTTTCAAACGACGACGACGTTTCATAGCATCTGTCTTCGTCTTTTCAAACATCTCGTAT
>CBCTZR010000097.1:0-4855 GCA_965151435.1 uncultured Merdibacter sp.
TCTGAACTTCTTCAACAAACAAAAACTCCGGAATACGCTTGGGTAACTTTGGTCCTTTCACATTGCGCAACGGGTCATTGAGTATACCCACATATTCATTGAGATAATGATAGAAACTTCGAATCGAACTGATCTTGCGCGCGATAGTCGTTGCACTGCGTTCACGGCCTTGTTCATCTTCGCTGATCGATGCAATAAAATTCATCAAAACGATACGATCTACATCTTCAAGCGATGTGATGCCTTCTTTATTTAAAAAAGCGAGGAATTGTTCGATATCACGACGGTAAGCATCCGTCGTATGGTTTGATCCGCTATTTCGCTGATAGACGTATTGCAAATATCGCTCCAGGTATTCTTCCATCACAATTGTTCCTTCAACGCTTCAATTTCTTGCAGTGCCTGTTGACAGATCGCTTCCTTACGTTCATGCTTTTTCACAGCTTTCTTTAATGTGACAATCCCAAAGTTAGCATTCATCGGCTGAAAATAACTAGGATCTGCATGCGTGATGTAATACGCCATCGATCCCATGATGCACGTGTTAGGAAAAACCAGCAAAGGTTTTCCCTGCACGAGGCGTGCCATGTTAATGCCGGCAATCAACCCACTAGCAGCACTTTCCACATATCCTTCAACTCCGCACATTTGACCAGCAAAGAACAGATCTTCTCGTTTTTGACTTTGATAAGTTTCTCTTAAGACCTTTGGAGAACACAAATAAGAGTTTCGATGCATCACCCCATAACGGACGATCTGACAGTTTTCTAATCCGGGAATCAACGATAATACACGTTTTTGTTCTCCCCACTTCAGATGAGTTTGAAAGCCGACGATGTTATAAAGCGTATCGACCGCATTATCTTGACGCAGCTGGACGACCGCATACGGACGCGAACCATCTGGGCGCTGCAATCCCACTGGTTTCATCGGACCAAACAACAGCGTCTTTCGTCCTCTGCGTGCCATTTCTTCGATCGGCATACAGCCTTCAAAATAAATCTCTTTGTCAAATTCATGCAATGGTGCTGTTTCAGCGTGGATTAACGCATCATAGAACGTCTGAAACTCTTTCTCATCCATCGCACAGTTAATATAATCAGCGTCCCCTTTATCATAGCGAGATTTTCGATATGCCTTGCTAAAATCAATCGAATCTTTTTCGACAATCGGGGCAGCCGCATCATAAAAATGAAAGTAATCAGCCTGCAGATACTCACGAATAGCTTTCGATAGAGCATCGCTTGTCAATGGTCCGCTCGCAATGATCACTTTTCCTTGAGGAATCTGTGTCACTTCTTCTGTCAAGACCTCAACTAAGGGGTGCTGTTTCAACGTCTCCGTGATCCAATCTGAAAAGCCTTCACGATCAACCGCTAATGCACTTCCAGCAGGAACGCGATGCAAGTCTGCACTTTTCATGATCAATGAGTTCAAACGGCGCATCTCTTCTTTTAAGATACCTACCGCATTATTTAAGGAATCGCTGCGTAAAGAATTGGAACAGACCAGTTCGCTGAATCGATCGCTGTGATGCGCAGGAGAAGCGTGTTTGGGGCGCATTTCGATCAAGCGAACAGGAATTCCTTGAGAAATCAATTGCCAGCACGCTTCACATCCCGCTAAACCAGCACCAACGACTGTCACTTTTTCCATTAATTCGTTTCCTCCTTTTCCTTCGTTTGCTTTTCTGCCTTGCTCTGTTTGGCTTCTTTCTTGATATAACGACACTTTGGATAATTGCTGCAGCCCACAAACGTCGTACCATAACGCGATTTACGCCTTACGAGATCATGACCACACTGCGGGCATTTCTCTCCGGTAGGTTCAGGAGCCGCTTTTTCTTTTAGGCTTTTAATCGTCTTGCATTCCGGATAATTGCTGCAGGCGAGGAAGCTTCCATAGCGGCCTTTCTTCATGACCATCTTCGCACCGCAATTCGGACAGATTTCTTCCGTTTCCTGCGGCTGTTCTTCACTCTTTGTATAACGGCATTTCGGGAAGTTGATACAAGAGATAAATTTTCCATAACGACCATTGCGGTAAACCAATTCACTTCCGCATTCCGGACACAAATCACCTGTTCGTTCTAACTCTTTTTTCTCCATATGATCATAAGCATCCTGAACGAGCGGATCAAACGTCTTCCAGAATTCTTTCAGTTCTTCAATATTATTCCGTTCTCCGTTTGCAATCTCATCTAAGTGTGACTCCATATCAGCCGTATAAAGCACGTTGATGATGCTACTGAAATACTCCTGCAGCTTTTGATCGGTCAGTTCCCCTTGTTCACTTGGAACAAACACTTTTGTACGGCTTCCCTCACTGGATTTTTCTAACGTTGCATATCCTCGCGCCTGAAGTGTATCAATGATCATCGCATACGTGCTAGGACGACCGATTCCCTTTTCTTCCAGCTCTTTGATCAGACGAGCTTCACTATAGCGCAAAGGAGGTTCCGTAAAATGCTGTTTGCCATCCAACTGCACATCTTGTAATTCCTCTTTCAAATCAAGTGCAGGCAACAGGTCATCTTTCACCTGTTCATATTTCCCATACACCTTTAAATAACCATCAAAGATCATCGTTGATCCACTTGCCGTAAACTGGCAGCCATCACAGTCAATTTTTACGGATACCGCATCACTTTTGCTTGGTGCCATCAACGATGCCATCGTGCGGCAATAAATCAGATGGTACAATTTATATTGATCATTTGTCAGATATTGTTTCACATTTTCCGGTGTGTTCATGATATTGGTTGGTCGAATTGCCTCATGCGCATCTTGTGCGTTTTCATCATTTTTCTGACGTGCGCGGCCTTTATATTCTTTTCCATAGATCGTTTCAATATAATGAAAAGCATCATTTAAAAACACAGGAGATAAACGGGTCGAATCGCTACGCATATAGCTGATCAAACCTTCGCTCCTACCGTCAAGATCAATTCCTTCATACAATTTTTGAGCGATCTGCATTGTCTTCTTCGCGCCAAAACCAAGTTTTGTACTCGCCTCTTGTTGCAACGTCGAGGTGATGAAAGGCATTTTTGCTTCGCGTTTTTTCACTTTGCGTTCAATATCGGATACGATAAATGGTTTCCCTTTGCAACGTTCGATCAACGCATCACAAGCTTCTTTATCTTTGATCTTCGCTTTTTTTCCATCTATCTTTGCCAGCGAAGCTCGAAAGTTTTCTTTATCCTTGTGACAGAGAGCATCTAATGTCCAATACTCTTCTTTTTTAAAATTGCGAATTTCATTTTCTCTTTCAACGATCAGCCGCAAAGCAACCGACTGTACACGTCCAGCCGATTTCGACTGTATCTTATTTTGCAAGAGTTTTGACAAGCGAAAGCCAATGATACGATCCAACATGCGTCTTGTCTCTTGCGACTTTACTAGATTTTGGTCGATTTTCTTTGGATGCTGCATAGCTTCCAAAATCGCCTGTTTGGTGATCTCATGGAAGATGATGCGGTTATCCTCATTCATATCCAACCCTAAGACGCTTGCCAGATGCCAAGCAATCGCCTCTCCTTCACGGTCAGGGTCACTTGCCAAAAACACATGATCGCTGTTTTTTGCCAGTTTTTGTAACTCTTTTACGATATCTTTTTTATCTGCGCTGATCTTATAGTTAGGCGAAAAATCATTTTCGACATCAATTCCTAATCCGCCTTTCCCACTTGTAGCTAAATCGCGTATATGACCTTTACTGGATACGACATGATAATCATTTCCTAAGTATTTTTCGATTGTTTTTGATTTTGAAGGTGATTCCACAATCACTAGATTTTTCATGATGAATGCCTCCATTCTGAAAATATTCGTATCTTATTATTTGCGTAAAATCCGCTTTTGTCAAATGTTTTTATAGTTCTTTTACATCTTCCAGGTTAAATAAGGGCTCTGCCCCTTGTTGTAACAAAGAAGCATTTCCTAGATACTCCTCTTCTAAGAATGAACGTGTAACAACATAAACCGGCTTAGCGAGTTCCAATGCCTCATTGACCGTAAGCATCGTTCCGCTTCGTAATTTGGCTTCTACGACGATGATTCCCTCAGCTAATGCTGCAATCAAACGATTGCGCCAAGGAAAATGTGCCGCATAGGGTTTTGTCATTCCCGGATATTCGCTCACGATCAAATGTCGGCGGATCATCTGCGCATAGAGATGCTCATTTTCTCTTGGATACACCCTGTCGATGCCACATCCGATCACACCTATCGTATGATGATCCAACGCTTCTTCATGCGCAATGGCATCAATTCCTTTCGCCAATCCTGAAATGATCACGTATTTCTCTTTCAAGATCTCCACGATCGCTTGACAGCTCTTTTTTCCAATCGGACTGTTGTTACGAGCTCCAATCACCGCTATTCCTTCTTTATTTAAAAGCGTGCGATCCCCTCGATAAAACAAGATCCAAGGCGGGTAGCGAAGACAACGCAAACACATCGGGTAATCTTCATCGACGATCGTCACATAATCCCCTTGATAAAAACATCGCTGCCATGGTTCCTGACGATGAATTGCCGCAGCAATTCGCTGCCAATTTCCTTCATAGCGCAGCGCATAAGCTAAGATCTGTTCTCGCATGCGATCACCTCTTAGCACGTATACGAAAAATAATGTAGCTCACCTAAAAAAAGAAGGAATGCTCCTTCTTTCAGCTTGTTGACAAACTATATACTTAAAAAGTATAGAAAAATAATTCATTACAAGTGGAGATTATCAACCATTTTTCAGGTAATTTTAGACAAATTATGGCTTAAGATTGCCTGTTTTTTATTTAATAGTGGAGATTAAAAAAGACCGTATGACAAAGTCTGCTCAAAGAGCAACTTTGTCA
>CBCTZR010000098.1:0-4796 GCA_965151435.1 uncultured Merdibacter sp.
TAAATGTTTCACATCTAGATGGTTCTTCTTTTCTTAACTTAATGACATTGAGCATGGGCTCTTTTTTTTGTGAAATATTTGAAAGGACTTGTTCAAGATCCCGGTTTCATCGTAAAATAAAAATAACAGAAAACAGAGAGGAGAATCATAGGATGAGAAAACGTCAATGGCTCTTCGTTTTAGGAATCGGCGTGTTGATGATTTGGCTGCTCCCGCTCATCGTGCAGGCAGATGTAGGAAATTCCTTTTCCGGAGGGTCCTCAGGTGGAGGGTATAGCGGCGGATCCAGCTTTAGCGGTGGATCTGGTTTAGGCGGTATAATCTTTTTAGGAGGTGGTGGCAGTTTTTCTACCATTATCGTCGTTTTGATCATTTTTGCTATTTATTCCTATATGAAAGCAAAAAATGGTGGAGGTATCCATTCACGATCGACAATTTATCAAAGCAGTGCACCGCGTCGCATATGCGATGAGCCTACCGCAGTCCGCGCAGTGCAAGAAGTAGATCCAAACTTTTCTGCAGAAAGTTTTAAAACGTTTGTTTCTGAGGTGTATTTGACTTTGCAAGAAGCATGGGAAGACCGTGACTGGAAAAAAGTGCGTCCTTTTGAAAGCAATACGCTGTTTAACGTTCATAATCGTCAGCTGCAAGAGTATATCGACCAACATAAGACCAATCATTTAGATATGCAAAATGTGCGCAATGTCACGATTGCGGAGTATCGTCAGGATGGAGCCCTGGAAATAATTAGCGTTAAACTGGAAGCGAGCCTATTGGATTATGTGAGCGATGATGAAAGTGGACGCGTATTGGAAGGAAGCAAAACGCAATATCAGCATCGTTTCTATTATTTGGAGTTTATACGCAAAACAGGCGTTAAAACGACGGTAGAGAGTGAACAAAATGTAACAAACTGTCCAAATTGCGGGGCTCCTACCGAAGTGACGAGCAGTGGAGAATGCGCATATTGTCATTCGATTATCACTAATGGCGATTTTGGATGGGTGTTAAATAAATATATGGCTTGGTAAGGAGGTTTTTCTATGGGTTTGATTCGAGCAGTATTCGATTCTGCAAAGACGACGTTAGCGGATCAGTGGATCGAATACTATTACTGTGATTCTTTAAGCAATGATGTTTTGATACAGAAAGGACAAAAGGTCGTTACCAGCGGTAGCAATACCAAAGGAAGTCCGAATATCATTACCAACGGCAGTGGCTTTGCGGTCAATGAAGGGCAGGCGCTATTGATCGTAGAAGATGGAAAGATCATTGAATTTTCAATGGAACCAGGACGTTTCACCTGGGAATCTTCCAGTGAACCTAGCTTGTTTGATAACGGTTGGCAAGGGCTGAAAGATTCCTTTAAGATCTTTGGCAAGCGCTTTACGATGGGTGGTATACCTGGGAAAGATCAGCGTGTATACTTTGTCAATTTAAAAGAGATCATCGATAATAAATTTGGCAGTGCGACACCGATGCCGTATCATGATCCTGTGTATCGCAATATCTATATTCGTTACTTTGGACAATATACCTTCCGTATTCAAGATCCGATTCGTTTCTATGCAAATTTGAGCGGAAACGTAAAAGATACCTATACGAAAGCACAGCTGATGGAACAATGTGATGCCGAATTTGTTAATGCGCTGGATACTGCTTTGGCGAAATGCGGAGATGAAGGCTATCAGTTCAGCGATCTGCCAAAGAAACAAATGGAAATCGCAGCGTACATGAATGATGCGCTGGATGCTAGTTGGAGCGAGCGACGCGGCATGATCGTAGAGGTTGTCGCCATTCAGAAAGTGACACCGGATGATGAAAGCCGCAAACGCATCGAAACGATCGATGATGCGATCATGATGGGCGATCAGCGCGTAGCAGCCGGTCGTCTGGCTCAAGCACAGGCAACGGCGATGGAAAATGCGGCGAGCAATGAAGCTGGTGCGATGAATGGTTTCATCGGCATGGGGTTTGCACAACAAGCCGGTGGAATGAATGCAGCAAACATGTTCCAGAATATGCAGCCGCAAGAGAATAATCCATTATTCCAGAATAATGCGGCACAGCCAGCTTCCTCAGGATGGACATGCAGCTGTGGTACGCAGAATAGTGGGAATTTCTGCAGCAACTGTGGAAAGCCAAATCCCAATGGGCCATGGACCTGCACATGCGGTACCAAAAACAATGGAAACTTCTGCAGTAATTGTGGAAAGAAAAAACCGGAATAAGCTATAGCTGATGTATAGAACCCTCTTTACAAACCAGTAAAGAGGGTTCTATTTGTGTTGAGAATCGAATAAATAAAAAGGATGCTTCTTATAAGAAACAAGAAAACATCCATAGATTCAGCATTGTTTGATGTATCAGTCAAATACTAACTCTTTAATTGTCCTTTTTCAGTGCAAGGAATTCATTCATGATCTCTTTAAAGAAAGAGAAAGAATCGTCATAGACTTGATCGGCTAATGGATCGACACCGGCATTACGTAATTCATCCACCGGGGATTCGCTTCCACCTTTTGTCAAGAATGTTCGATATGGAGCAGCATTGCCGTTAAGGATCTCTTTTACAAAGGAGATAGCGACAGACATACCTAAGGTATATTTGTAGACGTAGAAATTGTAGTAGAAATGCGGTACGTAATAGAAACCGTATTTTTGAAGATCATCTACGATCACTGCATCTCCAAAATATTGTTTGTTCAGTTCTAAACAACGATCGGTGATCGTTTTAGAAGAGATCGGTTTTCGCTGTTCGACCCATTCGTGCAGATCTTTTTCAAATTGGGCAAACATCGGTTGACGATAACAGGTTCCCACAAATTCTTCCATTAAATTGCTTAAGATATAACGGCGATAGCGCGGATCATCACTTGTTTTCAATAAATAGGTATTGAGTAAGATCTCGTTGACCGTAGAAGCGACTTCTGCCACAAAGATCTGATAGCCAGCTAACATCGCTCGATTGTTGTGTTTGGAATAATAAGAATGCAGGGAGTGTCCTAACTCATGCGCTAAGGTGCTCAAAGAGTCATAACTACCTGTAAAATTCGTTAAAATATATGGATTGGAGTCATATGTCCCCCAAGAGTAAGCACCTGTTCGTTTTTCTTTGGAAGGATAGAAATCGATCCATCGCTGTGTAAATGCCTGATCGATGATGGCTACATAGTCATCTCCCAATACGGCAAAGGCTTTCTTTAGAATTTGCTGGCACTCTTCAATGGTGTAGTGCACTTCATAAGCAGGCTCTAAATCTAATGCGATGTCATATTCATGAAATTCATCAATTCCCAAAACGCGTTTTTTCATTGCGAAGAATGCATGCAGGTTATCGATGTATTTTTCATTTGCCATATATAAGATTTTGTTATAAAGAGTTTCGTCTACGCCATCTTGAAATAGACTCGCCTGTAATGCACTGTCAAAATGACGTGTTTTGGCGTTGAGCACCTGTCCTTTGGTGTTTCCGATCAATAGATTTGCAAAGGCATTCTCCATTTTGGCATATTCCTTAAAATAATTTTCAAATGCTTGTTTTCGTACATTGACATCCGGATTGCGTAAAAACTCATGATAGGTGGCTCCATTCAGAAATTCTTTTTTTCCGTTTACTTCTACATCGTCAAACGTGAGCCGAATACTTTGATAGGTTTCATCCGCAACCGAGGCAATTTCGTTCACTTCGCTTAAAAAGTTTTCCATTTCATCGCTTAAACGATGTGGCAACGTGCGAAAAATCTCTTCCATCGGATAACGAAAATCTTTGCATATATCTTCTTTCAAATAAGCACGCACTTGATCGGCGTGGTGTAGTAATTCTAAAGATACAAAGGTGAGATCCAGCTGTGCTTTTTGTAAAAGGGTTGACGCCTGCGCTAAATTTTGTTGATTCTGCATATCGTTTGGTTCGACGTCGGTCGACATTTTCGCATAGACGTATAAGTTCTCTAACCCTCTTTCAAAGGTTTCCTGATCGTTTAAAAATTGTACGTAACTCTCTAAAGTGTCCGTAATGTGTCCTTTTTTTGCACGGAGCGCTTCCAACTGTTGCGTTGTAATGATCAGCTGTGCATCAAACGCTGCTTGATCTGGAAATAAACTGGAAAGATCCCAGGTATACTTTTTGTCTGCATCTTCACGATTCATGATCTTAACCTCGCTTTCGTTCCAAGATATAGTATAACACAAAGATGATAGAAACTTACTCTTGTTGCTAAATCAAAATTCAAGCTGTTTAGATCGGTTTCCCAAGAAGAGTATGGTACAATAAGGATGGGAGTTGATGTTATGTTCTTACTTGAGAAATTTGTGATGGGACGTTTTGGTCAAAAGATAACCGGCGTTAAAAATGCAAAGATAAAGATAGAAGTACAAGGGAACATCATAGAACAGCCGGATAAGAAGAAAATGCTGGAGATGTTTAAAGCGTTAGAGAATCATACGATCGATCGTTTTACGATGCGTTTGGATCAGCCGATCAATCGCGCCAAAGCATTATGTGTTTTACGCAGAGAAGGTGATGTGATCTTACAAGTGACGATCGAAGAAGAAAATGGATCTAGCTGTGTGGAAAAAGTTTGTGAGAATTGGAAAATTTGTGAAAAAGCACTTTGTTTATTTTTTGATTTTGGCGTCGTTGATGAATTGGAGACTTATGAGGAAATAGCGTAAGAAAGAGGGAAATGGTATGAGCACAGCACATAATCAAGCAGAAAAGGGAGAGATCGCAAAGATTGTATTGATGCCGGGGGATCCATTACGAGCGAAATACATCGCACAGACATATTTAG
>CBCTZR010000099.1:0-4711 GCA_965151435.1 uncultured Merdibacter sp.
ACCACCCACACGATAATTTAAAGGTGGGGGTCAAATCCACGATAATTTAAATTACTGAAAAATGATAAGCCTGTGTAAGAGAACGATGACAAAAAGAATCCCTCCTTTTTCTTTTGGAAAGATTTTTATATAATAAAGAGAGAAGAAATGAGGGATTATTCATGCATACTTTGGATTATCATTGCGGTGTGATCGACGCTTTTAATGAAATGATCGCCTGTGGAATAAAAAAACTGGCACTTTCTCATCCGTTTGATACGCGGGAAGAACGACAGGAAGCATTGCCGTTTGTGGAACAGATCTGTGAAAAATATCATACGATGTATTATCTGGAAGATCGTTTGCTGACTAGCGATCTGTTTGCGGAAAAACAGCATGAAGGGAAGTACATGATCTTGTTTTATCAAGATGAAAAGGTGCTGAAAGATTATCTGACGTTAAAACAAGTGAGAGCTGAATCGATCCGACGGAAAGAATATGCTTCTGTGCGATTGGCCATCGCTTATCGTTTTGGTGAATTGCTATCTTATCCGCAAAAATATATTGAACAGCTGGTGGCATTACAGAAGGAGAAATGATGACATTGACAGAAAAGCAGATGCATATATGGTTAGATGAAAAAGAGATGGAAGTACCAGCGCAGAGCACGGTCTATGATCTGTTATCGCTGCAGGGAACGGAACTTGTGTACTTTGCAGTCATCATCGATGGGGAGCTAAAAGATTTACGAACGAAAGTAGAAGAGGGCATGCATCTCTCTCTTATATCAAAAGACAGTGATATCGCACGTCTGATGTTGGAAAAGACCTTGTGCTTTTTGATCGTCGTTGCGGCAAAACAGCTGTATCCTCATCTGTTCGTACGCATCGAACATAGTCTGGATAACGGTATTTACTGCGAATTTGATCAAGAGAGCAATGACGATATCAAAATGGAAGAGCTGGAACATCATATCAATCATTTGATACAGGAAAATATAGCGATTCTACGTAGATATATGAAAAAGGAGAAGGCAGCAGCTTATTTCGCTTCGCTGGGAATGCAGGACAAAGCGGTAAATATTCATCACAGTCAAAAGGCGTTTACCCCGATCGATCAGCTATGCGGGATCGATGATTATTTTTATGGACAGCTTTGCGTGCATACGGGTTACCTGCCGAGAGTCTATGGGGCGAAGATGCAAAAAGGGTATTGGTTTGGCTTTCATCCCAATCCTAAACAACCAAAGAAATTATTTGCAGTGTTTGATGCTTATGAACAGTGGGGAAGAAAATTATCGATTACCAACGTACCGCAATTAAATGCGAAGGCGAAAAAGGATGGGATCGATGAACTGATCCTGATGAGCGAAGCAAAAATCGAACAGGAACTGGTCGCATTGAGCCATCAGATCGCATCACAGCGTCCATTTCGGCGTTTCATCTTGATCAGCGGGCCAAGCTCAGCGGGTAAGACGACGTTTTCCCATCGTCTAAAGACACATTTGCGTGTGTTGGGATTTCAGCCACATACGATCGCTATGGATGATTTCTTTATCAATCGAGAAGATTGTTCCGTGTTAGAAGATGGCACCTATGATTTTGAAAATATAGAAGCGATCGATCTGCAGCTCTTGCAGCAGACGATTCATGGGCTCTTAGCGGGAGATGAGGTGGAAATTCCCCATTTCAATTTTCAAAGCGGACAACGGGAATGGCGCAAAGATATGTTGCGAATCGGGGAAGATGACCTGTTGATCATGGAGGGTATTCACGGATTGAACCCGAAAGTGATCGATGGTTTTCAACAGCAGGAAGTCTTTCGGATCTATGTCAATGCGTTGACCCATTTGAACATGGATAGTCATACGCGTATTCCAACAAGAGATTATCGTTTGATTCGACGCGTGGTTCGCGATTATCAATTTCGCGGGCATTCTGCACAGCAGACATTGAAAGGATGGAAACATGTGCGGGAAGGGGAAGATCGCAATATCTATCCTTATCAGGAAGAGGCGGATGTGATCTTCAACACGTCGATGGTCTATGAGATGCTGATCTTAAAAAAGATAGCAGTACCGTTGTTAACGGCAATACGACCACAGGAAGACGTATACGTCGAGGCTAGACGTTTGTTATTTTTGTTAGATTATTTTGACGAAGCAGACAGCGCACATATTCCTAGCAACTCCATTTTAGCTGAATTTGTGGGCAACAGTGTCTTTTTCTGATGCTCGTTTGCTTTGCCATAGAAAGTATGCATAGGCGAGTGAAAACAGAAAGAGACAGTAGAGGACGATCTGCAGCTGTGATGGAGCGAAAACATGAAAGAGGGTCCAGGAACCATAACCGAAAAAGATCGTCGCAGAAAAGATGCGCAACAAGTCATTTGGAACATGGGACAAGATCAGCTTTCCTATGGTGAGCACAAATAGATTGGATGCGATCAGACCGAGGAATGAGCCGCCGAAAACAGCGGCTTTTTCACTGCTTTGGGCAGCGACAGCGATGGTTGTCAGCTGGGTCTTATCACCTAATTCAGCAAGAAAGAAAGCGATCGCTACGGTTAACCAAGCAAAGGGCAGCGAGCGTTCATGCCCATGAGACGCTTTGCATGGCTTTAATGAATGAAAGCCGAAGAGAAGAAAGAGAATGGCACCGATGCAACGGATATCATTTAATGGGATACAGGTGCATAACCAGGTCGCAGCGCTGATCGAAAGCAGATTGAGAAAGAAACAGGAAATGCTCATTCCAAACAAGATCGACCAAAGGGAACAGCGCTGTGACATTGCTAGTAACAGCAATTGTGTCTTGTCCGCTATCTCTGAAAAGAATATGAGAAAAAATGTAGAAAGAAACATCCGATCACCTGTTCATATGTATGATGGAAAGACGAAGAATATGAAAAAAGCTGCATTGTGCAGCTATGGTCGGCAGATGTAGACCGCATTTTCATTGTCTAAAATCTTCACTTTGACCTGAATGCTCTCATCTAAGGAGCTGGGAATGTTTTTACCGATATAATCTGCTCGAATCGGCAGCTCTCGGTGTCCGCGGTCGACCAAGACGGCAAGTTGAATTTCTTTTGCTCGTCCTAACGAAGTGATCGCATCCATGGCGGCGCGAATCGTTCGTCCTTTGAACAGGACATCATCCACCAAGATGACCTTTTTATCTTGTACGGGAATCATCTGTTGGGGCATCTGTTCCAATCGTTTATGATCATCTCGCCAATGGCTGATATCCAGGCTGTATGCGGGAATGCGTACCCCTTCAAATGATTCGATCAGATCGGCGAGAATATTTGCCAAATGAATGCCTCTAGTTAAGATACCGACGAGTATCAAGTCATTGACGCCTTTGTTTCGTTCAATGATCTCATGCGTGATTCGCTTTAAAGAACGCTGAATAGCCAACTCGTCCATGATCAGTTTTTTCTCCACATATATCACCATGTTTAGTATAACTTTTTTTATGAAAATACGCAATTTATGAAAAGAAAGTTTGTTTGCGAATGAAGGGGACATCTGGTATAGTTAAAAGCGGTGAGAATTATGGAAAATCAAGTGGAACAGTTGTTGCGCTGTGCGGTAGGCTTATATGGGATCTTACATGTGCGGCATTTAAAAGAAGTTGTCGAGCACTATGGAGATCATTCTTGTACGCGTAAGGAAATCATGGGCTATCTTGAAAAAAATTCGTTGAAAGGCTGTTGTTACAAGGATGGCTTTTTATATCAAGAGGGTGTTTTTGATCGCTGGGAACAATGGGAATACATCTTGGAAAGAAGCGCAAAGAAGCCCCTGTATTTTCCAGAGAAGGACGAGTTTTTGCGTTATGAGGATGCGAACTATATCGAATGGAATGCATCCGCACAACAGCTGCAGGTTTTTTTACAGACACAGAGCGGTTTTGGTAATTTGCGTCCATTGATCGAACGAATCGCTCTCGACCTTCGCCATGGACAATCATTGCAGGAAGAAATGAAAAAAATCATCAATATGCATATCTATATACCTGAAGAACAATTATCACAATTTGGAACGCTCTTTCTTGCGTTTTATCACGCAGTTCGCTTATTTGCGAATCATGGTTTTACACCGCAAGAGCTGATGGATGCACGGCACAAATAAAAAGAAAGGTCTTTTTAGACCTATTCATTTGTTCTGATAACATCTTTGCATTCAATGTGCAACCATTCGATGAGCGGTGTCGGAGCAGTTTCGATCTGTAGCCCGATCTGTCCTGCGCTGAAATAAATGTGATCTTGTAATATGGCACTTTCATCGATAAAGGTACGATATTGTTTTTTCATAGCAAGTGGCGAACAACCACCTCGGACATAACCGCTGACCTTGGTGATCTCTTTGACAGGGATCATTTCAACATGTTTCACATTGGCCGCTCTTGCGGCTTTTTTTAGATCCAGCTCTTTTGCGACTGGTACCATGAATACGAGATATTCTTTGGTATTAGCTTGTGTGATGAGCGTTTTGAAGACACAGGCTGGATCTTCATTCAGCAATTGAGCGACTTGTACGCCGTCAACGGCTTCTTTTCCGTGGGGATATTCGTGTACTTGATAGGCAATCGCCGCTTTATCTAAGAAACGCATAGCATTCGTTTTTGTTGTTTTCATAGGTTCACCTCATTTGCTATTCAGTATAACACAAAACCTCGGGAACGAGTTTGTCAAGATGATTTTTGTAAGTTTTCTAAATTCAAATATT
>CBCTZR010000100.1:0-3905 GCA_965151435.1 uncultured Merdibacter sp.
CATCTTCATTCTTACCTGTTTTCAACTATTTACACATCTTTTTCTACATTCTCAGCAAAGTTGATCTTCTGCATAGATGATTAGCTGACTACCTATTTTTTGACGACGGTATGCTTTTTCTAATGCTACTCTGCCTAAATGATAACAATCTTTTTTTGAATCATCAGGATACACTCGTAAACAACCAATTGCCTGTTTTCCTATATATGCACAAATATGGATAGCTCGTTCATCCACATCATCGAATTCATTATGAAAGCCTTGTTCTTTTATAAATACATCTTCACGAATTCTTTGCCATTCTTGTGGATGATCACAGATTTGAAAATGAATCTGTTTTTTGTCATCACTCATTCATGATCTCTCCTTTTTATTTATTGTACTATAAAGAAAAAGGGCTGTCGAATAGGATATGATTCTACTTTTGCTTACAGAGCAAAAGTAACTCAGGGATATCTTGATGGTAAAGGTTCTTTCGATTACTTGGACGATCAATATCATATTGGCAGAGCAACTATACAAAAATGCTGCTTACAAGGTGAATGGAATAGATGCCTTTATCTGTAGCTCCGAAAATGCCAGCTATACCAGTGAATGTAAATCCAGGTATGTTGAGGAAGCTATCTCTGGCTGCGGCAGTTTTGTGGATATAGGAACAAAATATTGAGTTCATCCAAGCGTTATAGGGATTATAATGCCAATAGAAAACTTAAGGATTACGATCCGAAGCGGAAGGTCTATAGGGCACAAGCAAGGCAATGAACTGATGGTAAGGTTGATGAGCTGGAAAGGTTGCAAAGAGAAAATCTTCGGCTCAAACATCAGCTTGAAGAAAAAGATATGGTAGTTAAACTGTTAAAAAGTGAAAGAATTCGAAAGGATGTGAGGTTAGGAAAACAACGCCACGAATCAAAGTATCTGGCAATTGAATACTTCTAAACCGGAAGAAACTGCTGAAAATAAGTTGGCAAGAAATTTTTTTGCAATGGCTTCAAATCGAAAATGGCAATGGATGTGATGAAATTTAAGATTCCTGAACCGGAAGAAGTTCTATCTCTGTGCAATCCTGGATCTTTATGAGATCCGTATCCAGTTGCATTTGTTATTAGCGGCAGAGATGATAAGCAGTTAGTATTAAAAATTTTTGATAAAGCAATATCAGCCAACACAGATAGCAAGCCGATTTTTCATAGCGATAGAGGTTTTCAGTATACAAGTAGGGTATTCCATAAGAAACTAAAAGACAACGAAAGGATACAATTCCTGTCTAGAATAGGACATTGTATTGGCAATAGTCCCACAGAAGGATTCTGGGGAATCATAAAATCAGAAATGAATGAGATTACAGATGAAATGTCCTTGTGGAATGTGATCAGGGAGTATAGGCGATTCTATCGTGACGAAAGACTGCGGAGCAGGTATAACTGCAAGACAACGGCAGAGGTAAGATCAGAATCATTATCTTCTGTCGTCCCACAAACATACCCATTAGCAAAAAACCGAATTGAGAAATACAAAGCCAAGTGGTGTGCATAAAAAATCAGCCGCACGAAATTGTGCGACTGATTCAGAACATCTTCTTTTAGATATTTGACCTGTCTGCTTGACAGGGGCATATCAGAATCAAGACAGCCGTTATATTATTTGTAATATAAGATATCTCCATACGTTGGGAATTTCCAATACTCTTTTGCAACATAAGTTTCAAGCTGGTCACACTCTACTCGTAAATCTTCCATCAATGGCAAAATGATGTCTTTAAAGTAATATGCTTCTGCTTGTTTATCCTCTTTTACACTATCATTCATTGCATCGCTCAGCTTCTTTGTTTTTTGATATGCGTTTGCATAGATTGTATGGATTTGTTTCAATAGATCTTCTTCACAGCTCGTATCCAAAGTGGAAATTGCACTGCGGTTGGCGATGATCGTTTCACTCAGTGAACGTGCGTATTCCATCGCGCTAGGTAAGATCTGTTTGCGAACGATGCTCAGCATTGTATAAGCTTCGATGCTATTTACATTGTTGTAGTTTTCCAAAAGAATTTCATAACGGCTACGCAATTCAGAAGCTGTAAAGATCTTATGACGTTCAAAAAGTTCAATATTCTTCTGATTCAGATAACATGGTAACGTATCTGCGGTAGTTGGCAGATTGAGTAATCCGCGGCGTTTGGCTTCGTCAATCCATTCTTTGGCATAGCCATCACCATTGAAGATAATGCGCTTATGATGTTCATAAGAGTTTTTGATGACTTTGCGAATTGCTTCGCTTCGATCTTCTGTACTGCTTTCAATCTGATCTGCAAAGCGACATAAGATATCGGCAACTGCCGTATTCAGATTGATGTTGCTACAAGCAATCGATTGAGAAGAGCCAAGCATGCGGAATTCAAATTTATTACCGGTAAATGCAAATGGTGAGGTACGATTACGATCGCTGGTATCTTGGAAAAAGCGAGGTAAACTATGAACATCCATGTTCAAGCTCGCTCCGTTGCTATGTTCAGCTTTTTTGTTATAGATGAAATTTTGAATTCTTCGTTCTAGGTCATCGCCGATGAAAACAGATAATACAGCAGGAGGGGCTTCATTTCCGCCTAAACGGTGGTCATTTCCTGCACTAGCTGCAGCGATGCGAAGCAATTCCGGATATTCGTCAACAGCTTGTAAAATGGCTGTTAGAAAGAGTAGGAATTGTTCGTCTTTTCCTTTTGGCGAGAGCAGGTTCTCACCATCTGCAGATATTGACCAGTTATTATGTTTGCCACTGCCGTTGATACCGTCAAAAGGTTTTTCATGTAGCAGACAGACCAGATCATGCTTATCAGCAATTTTTTTCATGAGTTCCATCACAAGCTGATTTTGATCGCAGGCACGGTTAGTTAATGTGTAGATCGGTGCCAGTTCATGTTGGCAAGGTGCTACTTCATTGTGCTGTGTTTTTGCTGGAATACCCAATTTCCAACATTCTTCATTCAATTCTTTCATAAAGGAAAGAACGCGTGGTTTGATTACTCCAAAATAGTGATCATCGAGTTCCTGCGTCTTTGGTGGACGATTACCGAAAAGCGTTCGTCCGGTATAAACGAGATCTTTGCGCAGGTGATACATCTTTTTATCAATCAAAAAGTATTCCTGTTCAGCACCTACCGTGGTGATGACTCGAGTGACATCCTTACCGAGTAGATGCAATAGGCGTTTTGCTTGCTTTTCGATCAATTCCTCTGATTTGAGCAGTGGTGTTTTCTTATCCAGGGATTCTCCTCCGTAAGAGAGAAATACGGTGGGAATACATAATGTACCATCTTTGATAAAGGCATAGCTGCTCATATCCCATGCAGTATAACCTCTTGCCTCAAACGTTGACCGCAAGCCACCGTTTGGGAAACTGGAAGCGTCTGCCTCTCCTTTGATCAATTCTTTTCCAGATAATTTTAAAATCACGTTGTCGC
Source organism: uncultured Merdibacter sp. (assembly GCA_965151435.1). GTDB lineage: Bacteria > Bacillota_I > Bacilli_A > Erysipelotrichales > Erysipelotrichaceae > Merdibacter. The sequence continues at coordinate 3,455 of CBCTZR010000100.1, forward strand.
CATCCGGTTCGATAAAACTATCATGTTTTTCTGCAGTGATACCAGTCATTGGTTGAAACCAGTGCGTGTAATGCGTTGCTCCTAATTCAACTGCCCATTCTTTCATCTCATTCGCAATTACATCTGCGTCTGCATTTGAAAGTTCTGTACCTTCTTTTAAACATTGATGATAGCGACCGTAAATGTCAGCGGATAAACGTTTTTTCATCGTTTGATCGTTAAAGACCATGGATCCGAAAAGGTTCGAAATCGTCTGCATGCATGTACCTCCTTCATGGTATTCAAGAAAGGCGCTACCAGCCGAGATTGACTAGCAGCGCCTAGCTGTTTCTATGCTGATAGTATAGGGGAATTCTGTACTTTTGTCAATGTGAAGAGAAAGGATAGAAGAATGGTATATGAATCAAAAATGATAATGTCTTCATGTAATGAAATTGATTTTGTCCCAACT
>CBCTZR010000101.1:0-3667 GCA_965151435.1 uncultured Merdibacter sp.
ATCAAAGGAAAATGATATTTCTACTTGACAATCGTCATTTCATAACAGAAAGGAAAAGGATATGTTGATCAATTGATGAGAGTCATCAATTCACACACATCTCGTACTAAAGATGAGAAATGGATGGATTGCAGGAGCAGTGGTGTTGTTGTTTGGATTTTGTATGATACCTTCTGTTACAAACAATTGGACTCCTCAAGATTTTGTTCGTTTGGTTAAAACGGTTGAAATTAAAGGAGAAGTTGATCAGCCTGGCATCTATGAAGTAGAATGGGATGCTGACATTGAAACGATCATCGAAAAGGCGGGAGGAATAAAAGATGAAGCAGATCTATCGACGATCCCCCTTTCCTCTATTGTCGCTAATGAGAGTGTCATCGTTATACCTAAAAAGAGCGAAAGAGAAAAAATATCGATCAATAGTGCTACATTAGAAGAACTAGATACATTGCCTGGAATAGGCCCGGCAATTGCCCAACGTATCATAGATTATCGCAGGCATTCTCCGTTTTCATCACTTGATGAATTAAAAGAGGTAAATGGGATTGGAGATAAAATTTTTGAAAAGATCAAAGATGATATCTGCTTGTGAGCAATTTGATTTATTAAGTTGTGGAATTGCATTGGTATTATTTCTCGTATGTCCGCTTTGGTGGCAGCGCATCTTGTTAGCGATCCTGTTTCTGTGGTGTCGTCGGACGCAATGGATTACGTTAATCATCATCGGTGTTCTTTTGATCATCTTAAGTTTTCATCAAACGAATGTCTTTATGCCATCGTCTGCTTTCGTGGCGATCCAAGAGATTCATCCTTCTTATGTCATAGCTGATACCGGAGATGAAAAAGTTATCATCTATGGTTTAGAACAGGTTAGTTTCGATGACGTCGTCTACGTAAAGGGGAGTTGGGAAAAACTGCATTCAACTCATAATTTTAGTCAATTCGCTTTTGATGATTATATGGCGCGAAGAGATATCTACTTCTGTATGCAGGCTGAAGAGAGCTATGTGGTAAATGAGGGTACCACTGTCCGCAGCTTCTTATATCGCCATGTACAAAGTCTTTCACAAGAGCATAAAGATTTATTGAATTCCTTGTTGTTTGGGATAACACTTCAAGATGTTAACTATTTTTTACATGCGAGTGGTTTACATATTGCAACATTTGCCCATGTGATAAACAAATGTATGAGGAGAAGATGCTCAAAATTTCATGCGGATTGCATGACCTTTGTTTTTTTGTTAGGAATGGGATGTGTATTTGGCTTTTTCGATGCTTTGTTTCGCGTGATCTGCTTTCGCTTGAGTACGATCATTTTCAAGAAACAGATCGATCAAATTGGGGCGAGTATTCTTCTTGTTCTGCTTTTGCGCAGCTATTTAGCAAATGAAATTACATTTCTCTTGCCACTTTCTTTACGCTTGGTTGCTCATTTTGCGCAAAATCAAAAAAGGTGCTTTTTATTTGCTTTTCCAGTTTTACTCTTTTTGCAATTATATTATTTTCATGAGTTTCAATGGATACAGACATTGTTTTTTCAACCACTTCGTTTGTTTTCTTTTTTCTTATATATCTGTTCTCTTATCAGTCTTGTGTTACCTTGCATCTACCCATTAATCCTAGCAGTATATGACCTCTTTGAATGCGTGACAGTTCATATTTCCATATTTTCTTATCATTATGTTCCGAGTATCTTATGGATGATCAGCTGGTTGTGTATCATCTATCAATGGATAAAACGTCCACGAAGGATTCTTGTTTTTATGATGATCCTACTGTTGTTCTATGGGAAAATCGAACATTTTATGGATCCATTCTTTGAAGTGACCATTCTTGATGTTGGACAAGGAGATTGTGCGTTGATCGTGTTGCCCCACCATCAGGGAACTGTCATGATTGATGTCGCAGGGAATTTATATAAAAATATTCCAGAAGACATCATAGTCCCTGTCTTAGAAGACCAGCAGATCGATCGAATCGATGTCTTGATTATCACGCACGATGATCTTGATCATAGTGGGGGCTATGAACAGTTAAAGGAATTGATAGAAATACGTCAGGTCGTGACCGCTAAACATGATCTGCAGGAACCACTCTCAATCTATGCATTGTTACAGGAATATGTAGGGGAAGATAAAAATGAGAATAGTATCATCACATGGTTTGCAAAAGATGACATTGCCTATCTGTTTATGGGGGATGCGGGCATTCCTACAGAAAATGTCTTTCTGGATACTTATAAAAATTTGCCATGTACGATCTTGAAACTTGGCCATCATGGAAGCGATAGCAGTTCTTCTTTAGCGTTTTTACACGCGATGCATCCTCAGTTAGCTTTGATTTCTGTAGGCGAGGGGAATCGTTATCACCATCCTTCACCAGACGTTTTAAATTCTTTGGAAAGAGAATGCATTCCATATTTTATGACCGCAAGAGATGGTGCGATCCGCATACGCAGCAGTCAGCTGTTGAAATATGTTACCACACAGAGAGGAGATTTTGTTATAATAAATTAAAGGTGATCGATGTGAATTACATACTTTTTGGAGAAGAAGCAGCAACCATGCGCAAAAAAATAAAGCAAATTGCTGAAAAAGCAAATCTGGAAATGGATCAGGTCTCTGTTTATGATGCACAAGAGAGTGAACTAAAATATATATTGGAAGATGCAAGCACTATTCCTTTTTTTGATGAACATAAAGCAATCGTTGTACAAAATGCAACGTTTTTATCTTCCAAGGATACGACAGGTTATGACTTGAGACCGCTCATTTCTTATTTGAAAGATCCGTTACCAACTACGACTCTGCTTTTATGCTGTTCTTGTACAAAGCTAGATCAAAGGAAGAAACTGATAAAAGAGTGTATGCAGTACTGCAAAGTGATCGAATGTTCACGAATACGTGCTCATGACAAAGCTGAGATCATACGTGCCTCGATCATTGCAAAGAAGATAGCGATCGATGAAGACGCATTGCAGTTGTTGATTGCGCGAATGCCTCTGGATGTGTCTGTCATCGAAAATGAAATTGATAAATTGGAACTGTATGGTAAGCGTGTGGATATTTCAGTAATTCGTGAACTCACTGTGCGCGCATTAGAAGATAATGTGTTTGACTTGGCAGATGCATTGCTTCATAAAGATCTCAGACGAGCAATCCGATTATGGAATGATTTAGATGCACAGCAATTGGATCCTATTTATTTGATTGCAACATTAGCATCACAATTTCGTTTTCTATTTCAAGTTAAAACATTGATGAATCAGGGATTGAATAAACAGGCAATCGTCAATGAACTAAGCGCGCATCCTTATCGTGTACAAATGGCAATGGGGCAATCGCAAGCCTATAGCAGTGCTTCTTTTCAAAAACAGCTGCAGCATCTCGCTTTGTTAGATCAGCGGATCAAAGGCGGTATGGTGGATAAGAAACGTGGATTTGAACTTTATTTGCTCCAACAAGCAAAAAAGGAATAATCGAGAGAGATGCTTTTTCTTGAACAGATGATGCGTTCCTTAAAGTTTAGATTCTCAGGCTTCAGAGGTTCGCTTTTTTAAGTAGAAGAACTTAACAATGAAAAAGATCGATTCTATCTTGAATCGATCCCAGATTGTTGACAAAGTGGTACTTATAAATAAGTATCGCTTTTCTTTTTCCTTAAAATA
>CBCTZR010000102.1:0-2742 GCA_965151435.1 uncultured Merdibacter sp.
GTCACTACACTTGGCGGTAAATACCTGTGGTTGGTTTATCTCCAACTGAATTAGTACCATGCCCGGCACACGCAAAAAAGGGCACTATTGCTATGTACCCTTTTATGCTTCATCCATTGGTTTGAAATACTGCAAAGCCTGACATCCACGTCCGGTATGAACACCGACCACGCTCACCAATTTGATCACATTTACGTGAACCCCTGGAATTGCCTGTTCGATTTTCTTTCGATAGATATCCGCCTGCGCTGGATCATCGGCATGTGCCACCGTAACGACGTAGCTGTCATCGACACCTGCCTGCTTCATGCGCTCAATGACGGTGTCCATCGCTTTTGACATCGTGCGCACTTTGCCGGCAACATCGATCTTTCCGTGCGTTGATTCATTAATTGCCAATACTGGTTTGATCTTCAACAATCCCCCTAGCGTCGCTGCCAGCGGTGTTAAGCGGCCACCGCGTTTTAAATGCTGGAGATCATCCGGCAACAACAAGGTATCGGTCGTATGGATCACCTGAGCGCAAGCTGCTTTGATCTCATCGATCGTCTTCCCTTTTTCCATCAATCGCTTTGCTAAGCGAATCAGATATCCTTGAACAACTGCCGTCACATGACAATCCACTGCCTCATAAACGAGATCCAGCTGTTTTGCGATCATCGCCATTGCGTCAATCGTACCAGATAGTCCGCTGCAGATGGGAACAGCAAAAATACGCTCATATCCCTCTTCTTTTAATCGTGTAAACAGTTCCTCAATTTTTCCCAAAGAAGGCAAAGAAGTGCTTAACATCTTTCCTTCGCGCATTTTTTGATATACTTCATCAATCGTAATATCCAAGGCATCATTAAAGTTTTGCTGATCATAGCTCACTTGCAATGGTACGCTATAAATGCCATCCTGCCATAACTGTTCAATCGTTTCTCCAGTGCCGCTGTCTGTTACAAACGCTGTTTTCATCTACAAACACTCCTTTTCTATCGCTAAGCGATTCCTTCCACTTTCTTTTGATATTGAATCGCTACTACGCCCAATCCGGTATGCGCCGCAATTACCGGACAAACACGGCTGTGTTCAATCTCACAACCTGGGAATGCCTCTTCCAGCATTTGGCGCAAAACATCGACATAATCGCCTCCCTCGCTATCCAGCAAACGAAGCTTATAAGACGTCGGCTCAAATCCATCCGTTTTCGCAACTTCCACCATGCGCAGCAGCGCTTTTGACATCGTGCGCACTTTATCCAGTACATCCACCTTCCCCTGGGTGGAAACGTTCAGCTGCAAGATCGGTTTGATCTTCAACATGCTTCCCAGTGTTGCTGCCAATGGCGTCAGACGGCCACCACGTTTTAGATGCTGCAGATTATCTGGAACCAACAGCGTGTTGGCACTTTCTACACTTTCTTTCAGACGGCGTTCGATCTCTTTTAGCTCTAATCCCTGATCAGCCAATGCGAGTGCACATTCTGCCAAATAGCCTTGCGTATTAACCGTCGTATAGGGATCGATGATGGTAATCGGCATCTCCACACGGTTTGCGGCCGCATGGATCATATCGGCTGTGGAAGAGATTCCCGCAGAGAGCATAACGGCGATCACATGCTCATAGCCTGTTTCTTTCAGTTCTTCAAACAATGCCTCTACGCGTCCGACTGGTGGCATCGATGTCGTCGGCATCTCCCCTGCACGCAAACGATCATACAGCTCTTCGATCGTGATATCGATACCATCCAAAAATTCTTCCTCATTGCATTTTACTTGTAAAGGCAAATAGAAAATGCCTTTTTCTTTTGCCTGCTGTTCGCTCCAGCCAGTACCGCTGTCCGTGATCACTGCTATTTTCATATCATTTTCCTCCTGCGCTTCCCTTTCTTACCAAATCCTCTGATCTTTTTAGAAAGCTCTATCATTTCTCATCTCGTATTCAAAAACAGAAATCCTGTTTTCTGCTTATATATAATAGCATAGTCTTATCCAATTTGCATGGAATTTGGTGAAATCACCCTTTTGTTTCCTTCTTGATTATATTATAATGCTCTCGGTGATGATATGTATCGAATTAAAGAAGATGTGATTGCAGAGTTAGAGATTAAAAAAAGTCGTTTTATCACTTATCTGCATCGCAATGAAAAGGAAGAAGACGCAAAGCAATTCATACAATTTGTAAAAAAAGAACATCCGAATGCAACGCATCACTGTTATGCGTTTCTCATCGGCGAACAAAATGAAATTCGCCGCAGCAATGATGACGGCGAACCTGCAGGAACCGCTGGTGTACCGATGCTGGAATGCCTGGATCATAATCACCTACAGGATATCACCGCAGTGACCGTTCGTTATTTCGGAGGAATCAAATTGGGTGCTGGCGGTTTGATCCGCGCTTATTCAAAGAGCGTCTCCAATGCGCTGAACCATGCCATCCTCGTTGAAAAAAAGAAGATGCTACAGTTTTCCCTTCGCTTTGACTATGCGCTGATAGGCCGCATGGATCACTATTTTCGCGAAGAGGGAATCACCATTGTAGAAAAAAACTATGATACGGATGTGCATATCGTCTATCTGTGCGCGAAAGACAACACGGAAGCGATCTGCTCACTCACCAATGGCAGCTATCTGCCGACATTTGAAAAAGAGGTTTTATGCGAGGTCGATCATCAATAAAAAAAGAGGTTTGTTTTGATAAAATAAAATGGACCCTGTAAATAGGACACCAGAAAAAAAAGGTATAAAAGATGCTGGA
>CBCTZR010000103.1:0-2138 GCA_965151435.1 uncultured Merdibacter sp.
TATTTCTTTTTTGGAACTAACACCATATTTTAACGTTTTGTTCGGAAAACAGGTTATAAGTCAATATTTCAAAAAAATCGAGATAATTCGATCTTTTTGTCATACATAAATGCACATAAATGCATGTTATTCAAGAAATCAAAATTTCTTAAACTAATGCTTGATTTTTATTATCTAATTTTTTTGATAATAATCGCTTAGGAAATCTTCCTTGAACTGTTCAAATGTACCATCGAGGATCGCAGCACGAGCGTCCTTGGTTAAACGGATGATAAAACGAAGATTATGCATGGAAGCAAGATTAAAATATTTTTCGCGATCATTTGGATTCGGTGATTTTAATAAGGCGCGTAATTGTCCTCTGGTCCATCCGGCTTGACAGGTCGGGCAATCACATCCTTCTTCGATCAATTCATCGCTGTCCGCAAATTTCTTGATGGCGATGTTTCCGTGACGTGTGTAAATACGTCCATGACGTGCCTCTCTGGTCGGTGCAACGCAATCGAAGGTATCGGCACCCATTTCCGTTCCGATCAAGATATCATCAGGATGGGATAAACCTAATAGGTGGCGCGGTTTATCTTCTGGTAATTCTTCACAGCACCAACGAAGGATCTCGCCTAAGCTTTCCTTTAAGAAAGCACCGCCTAATCCATAGCCGTCAAAGTCCATCTTTGCAAGTTTTTTTGCCGTGGAACGGCGAAGGTCTTCCCAACGTCCCCCTTGCAGGACACCATAGAGCGATTGGTGATAGCCAAGATCGTCACAGTGCTTTTTATGATATTTAATACTGCGCTTTGCCCAACGTTCCGTTCGTGCTAGCGCTTCTTTATTATATTCATACGTATCCGCAAGAGAAGTCAGTTCATCATAAGCCATGTGGATATCAGCACCGATGCGACATTGGATCTCCATGGACTCCTTTGGACCGATAAAATCATCCTGATCGGTGAACGGATCATGAAATTGTACCCCATCTTCGCTTACGTGCGCCAATCGTTCTTCCTTTTCGGTATTTACGATATTGCGCTCTTTTTCCATGCTGACGACTTTTCCACAACCAGATCCTAAGGACATCACTTGGAAGCCGCCAGAATCCGTTAAGGTCGGGCCGTTCCAGCCAGACCATTTGGCTAAACCGCCTTGATCGGCTATTTCAGGTGAGATGTTACGTAAATGATAGCCGTTGCTGAGCATTGCCTGTGCTTGAATGGATTTCAGATCTTTCATGGAGAGGTAACGAACTTCTCCGCGTGTTCCGACACACATAAATGCCGGTGTCTGAATATCACCATGCGGTGTATGAATGACTCCAGCACGGCCTAATTTGCCAGGAATGCGCTTTGTGATCTCAAAGCTGAATTGATTGTTGTTTTTGTATTCAGTGAGGGAAGGCTGTAACTTTTTAGCGATGAGAGCCTCAATTGGCGAAAGGACGATTTCAAAACCGATACCTAAGAGGTAGGCGAATACTGCTTGCATCAAAAACGCTTGAAATGGAAGCACGCCAAGAAAAGCAATCGTCTCAAAGATAGCTGAATCGATTATGTGAGCGAATGCAGAAGAACCCAGGGCACGAGCGATAAAGCTCTTGCGGAAGATGCGATGACCATGCCGCATCCGCACAAAGAGATAATTATTTGTAAAGTTTGAACAAAGATATGCGCTCAAAGAAGCAAAAATGATGCGCGGAGTAAAACCTAAGACGCTTGTAAAGGCTTCTTGTAGCTGCCAGTCAGGATATTTTGGCAACGCGATCACGATATAGAATACGATAATTGCAAGCAAGTTGACCAAAAAACCAGCCCAGATAATATTCTTAGCAATCCGCTTTCCATAAAACTCGATGATGAGATCACCTATAATATAGGTAAGTGGAAAGACAACAACACCTCCATCTACGGCAATGCCAAAAAAATCCCATAGCTTGATGGCCGCTAAATTTGATATGAGCAGCGTTCCTGCAGAAACAGCTGTAAAATAAATCAATAACCGTTGTTTATAATTTGACATGAACGCATTATACCATAAAACATAGAAAAACGCAGAATTATTTTATGTGGATGTGGTACAATGAACACTATATAGACAATATGAAATGACGGAGGTGGTACAAAAAAAGTAACCATCCTTAATTT
>CBCTZR010000104.1:0-2015 GCA_965151435.1 uncultured Merdibacter sp.
CTTTTAATGAATTATTTTTCTATACTTTTTAAGTATATAGTTTGTCAACAAGCTGCCAAACGGTGTGTTTACACATCGTTTGTTCCGCTTCCAAATCTTTTTACATGATTTTACGTAGATTTTACAATTTTCTTGATGACTTATTTTTTTTTGCATGATAATATGGGGCTGTTATTATAAAAATAATACATTGCTAAGTGAGGTATACAATGACAATCAGTTTAATGGAGTATCTGCATCAGCTTGCAGAAAATCCAGCCTTGATCATCATCTCGTTGTTGACGCTTGGTGTCGTCCTTGTCAATGGTTGGACCGATGCCCCTAATGCGATCGCAACTTGTATCACGACGAGATCCATGTCACCTAGAAAAGCCATTTTAATGGCCGCAATCTTCAATTTTCTCGGTGTGTTCGTCATGACGATGGTCAATGCTGCAGTAGTTTCGACCATCTACAATATGGTCGATTTCGGCGGAGATTCCCATAGTGCCTTGACTGCGCTTTGCGCTGCATTATTCGCCATCGTATTATGGGCAACTGCCGCATGGTATTTTGGTATTCCAACCAGTGAGAGCCACGCCTTGATCGCCGGTTTATCCGGTGCTGCAATCGCACTGCAGGGCGGTATTCAAGGCATCAACGGAAGCGAATGGATCAGCGTGCTTTATGGATTGATTCTATCTTCCCTGCTTGGTTTTCTCATGGGATGGATCGTCGTCAAGATCGTAACGTTCTTATTTCGCAACAGCGATCGACGCAAAACGCAAGGTTTCTTTCAAAAAGCCCAGATCACTGGCGGTGCTGCGATGGCTTTCATGCACGGAGCACAGGATGGACAAAAGTTCATGGGAGTCTTCATGCTGGGATTGTTTTTAGCGCAAGGTCAAGCCGACGCTGAAAACTTCATGATCCCTGTCTGGCTCATGATCTTATGTTCCGCTGTGATGGGAATCGGTACATCCATCGGCGGTTACAAGATCATTAAGGCAGTTGGCATGGATATGGTAAAATTAGAAAAATACCAAGGATTTTCTGCCGATATCGCGGCTGCCGGCTGTTTATTGATCGCTTCGCTCACCGGTATTCCCGTATCGACAACGCACACCAAAAACACTGCGATCATGGGTGTTGCCGCTGCTAAGCGCATCAGTGCGGTCAACTGGGGTGTCGTAAAAGAAATGGTATGGACCTGGATCTTAACATTCCCCGGCTGTGGTTTGATCGGTTACATAATGGCCCAAGTTTTCATGTGGATATTTTAAAAAGGAAGGAATAAACATGGCAAACAAAAAAAGCAATTGTTATTTTGACGCATTTATTGAATTAGCGGATCTTACTAGACAAGAAGCTATCTTACTTCATGATTATCTACATCATTTCGATCATGCGCAAATGTATGAAAAAATCAATGAGATGCATGTGATCGAGACAAAAGCAGATCATCGGAAACATGAGATGATGGATCTGCTCGCAAAGGAATTTATCACACCGATCGAACGAGAGGATATCAACCGTCTATTCAACGAAATTGAATCCGTATCCGATCTGATCGAAGATGTTTTGATCAAGATCCATATCTTCTGTATCACTGAAATTCGACCAGAAGCCATACAATTTGGCGACCTGTTAGTCAAAAGTTGTGACGTACTGACACAGATGATGAGGGAATTTCCAAATTTTAAACGCTCGACAAAATTACGGGACTATATCGTTACGATCAACGACCTGGAAGAAGAAGGTGATCGCTTGTACTCCAACAGCGTTCGTGACATGTTCTCCACAGTAAAAGATCCGATTGATCTCATGCGCTGGACAGAGACCTTTGATCGCTTTGAAAAGAGCTGTGATGGTATCGAACAAGTCGCGATCGTCGTAGAAAGTGTCGTCATGAACAATCTATAAAAAGCTTTATTTAAGCAGTTATTTGAATATTGATGCTATTTTCATGTGTCAAACTCCCGGTATTGGTGAGATACCTACTACGACCTCAGCTGACTTCCCTTAATAAACCTTTT
>CBCTZR010000105.1:0-1933 GCA_965151435.1 uncultured Merdibacter sp.
AGTTGGGACAAAATCAATTTCATTACATGAAGACATTATCATTTTTGATTCATATTTCATGTTTATTAAGTCAGGTTCATTATTGACTTTGTTTGTATGAGATGATATAAAATAAAAAGAAAACGTTGCGAAGGAAAAGTAATGATTTAGTTTTATTCAGAGAGTTGACGTTAGGTGAAAGTCAATTAAAAATAGATCATGAAAAGCACCTTCAAGTGAAGCGGTGAAAGTAGTAGCTGCTTCCGGTAGTTCCGTTATCACTTTGAGATGTTTCCTGAATAGGAAATAAGAAGGGTGGCAACACGAGGCATTCGTCCCTTTAGGGCAATGCCTCTTTTTTTATTCAAGGAGGACAGATTATGTTAGATATTAAATTTGTTAGGGAAAATCCAGATGCGGTAAAAGAGAATATTCGTAAGAAATTCCAAGATCATAAAATTGATCTTGTAGATGAGGTAATTGCCAAAGATAAAGAATTGCGCAGTATGAAACAGCGTGTCGATGATCTTCGTGCTGATCGAAATGCCATGAGCAAAAAAATTGGTGCATTGATGAAAGAGGGAAAAAAGGAAGAAGCTGAATCGATCAAAAAGCAAGTTTCTTCTATGGCAACTGAATTAAAAGAAATCGAAGAAAAAGAAGCTGTTGTTAGAGAAGAAGTAACGAACATCATGATGCAGATTCCAAATATGATTGATCCTTCTGTACCTATTGGAAAAGATGACAGTGAAAATGTAGAATTGAAAAAATTTGGTGATCCAATTGTTCCAGATTTTGAAATTCCTTATCATACAGAGATCATGGAATCTTTTCATGGTATTGATCTCGATAGTGCTAGAAAAGTTGCAGGAAATGGTTTTTATTACTTGATGGGAGATATTGCTCGTCTACATAGTGCAGTAATTTCTTATGCGCGTGATTTTATGATCAATCGAGGATTTACTTATGTTGTACCTCCATTCATGATTCGAAGCAATGTGGTAACTGGTGTTATGAGCTTTGCAGAGATGGAAGGTATGATGTATAAAATTGAGGGAGAAGATCTCTATTTGATCGGTACCAGTGAGCATTCCATGATTGGTAAGTTTATCGACACGATTTTAGATGAAGAGAATCTTCCTTACACTTACACGAGTTATTCTCCTTGTTTTCGAAAAGAAAAGGGTGCTCACGGTATAGAGGAACGTGGGGTTTATCGCATTCATCAATTTGAAAAACAAGAGATGATCGTTGTATGTAAGCCTGAAGAGAGTGCAGAATGGTTTGTGAAACTATACATGAATACGGTTGACTTATTCAGAAGCATGGATATTCCTGTACGCGCACTTGAATGTTGTTCGGGAGATCTGGCAGATCTGAAATGTAAATCTGTTGATGTAGAAGCATGGTCACCACGTCAGAGAAAATATTTTGAAGTTGGAAGTTGTTCTAATCTTACGGATGCGCAAGCACGTCGATTAAAGATTCGCGTGAAAGGAAAAGATGGAAAATATTTTGCCCATACATTAAACAATACAGTGGTCGCACCTCCTCGTATGTTAATTGCATTTTTAGAAAATAATTTAAATGCAGATGGTTCTGTGAACATTCCAGAAGTCTTACGACCATACATGGGTGGTCAAGAAAAGTTAATTCCTAAAAAATAAACACATGTTCATATTTTGAAGTTGTTTTTCGTATAAATTCTTAGTTATATAAAATTTATCCGAAATCATACCGTTGAAAAAATTTGTTATAAAATAGAGAAAAATCCTTTATTTATAGGGTTTTCTCTATTTTTTTGAACTACTTTTGCGTATCTATCATGCAAAAATAGTTATTCTATCATATAGTTGTCTTGCTTTTTTTCTCTTTCATTTTACTTTAAACTGGTTTATGATACCTGTCTTTAGGAGTTTTTAATAAAAAAATGGTGCAAACTCACAGATTCAAT
>CBCTZR010000106.1:0-1885 GCA_965151435.1 uncultured Merdibacter sp.
TTCCAGCATCTTTTATACCTTTTTTTCTGGTGTCCTATTTACAGGGTCCATTTTACCTCGACTGTCCACTTTTTATATTTTATTTGATAACTTTTTTAAGGGAGCATTTCAAAAACACCTGATATCTAACGTCTACTGTTTTCTATCACCCTTTGGTAGCCATAGGCAAACAAGAATGCAAGCGGGATCAGCACAAGCCAACCCAAGCCAAGTTCATAAAATGGTAGAGCTTGAAAAAACGAGCTGATAAAACCAAGCTCTACATGAATGGTGTCGAGAGAAGATACCACGCTTTCCAACAAAATAGTATAGATGACGATTGGATACAGAAATCGATTCTTTGCCAACCAACGATCAAATAAGCCCATGATCATCAAAACGATGGAAATCGGATATATTGCATTTAAGATGGGAATGGAGATGCTCAAAATCGTCGTAAGGCCTAAATTGCAGATCAGGAAAGAGACTGTGGTAATCCCAAGCACATATTGTACATAGTGAAATCTCGGGTATTTTCGTGAGAAGAATTCAGCGATTGAAGTAATCAAACCTACGCAAGTTGTTAAGCATGCAATTGTAAAGATCACCGCAAGCAGGATCGCTCCGGCATCACCAAAAACATCGTGCACGATATAACGCAAGGTCCACGCTCCATTCTCTTGAATCGGATACAGTCCGGAAGCTGCCATTCCTAGGCAAGCGAGCATGATATAGATCACAGATAAGAGCACGCCCGCAATCAGCGCAATACGGATGATCGTAGAAATGATCGAACGTTTTTCTTTAATACCAAAACGCTGAATCGTCAAAGAGATCACCAGGCCAAAATTTAATGCGGCAATCGCATCCATCGTATTATATCCTTCTAAGAAACCGACTACGGTCGCATTTTCAGCATACTTTCCAACCGGGTCACCAATTTGCATGTGTCCATGAATCAAAAAGGAAACAAACAATAACAAGATCAGGCACAATAATGTGGGTGTAAGAAATTTCCCCATTCGGCTGACCAGTTTATTCGGTGTCAGCGCCAACCACATAGCGAGCAAGAAAAAGACAAGCGAATAGAGGAACATCCCAATCGTTGAAGATGTTCCTTGTGGTAAATAAGGTGCAATCGCCATTTCAAAAGGGACCGAAGCAGCGCGAGGAATACCCAAGCCCGGACCGATTGATAAATAGATCAAAACCGTATAAATAGAAGCAAAACCAAACCCCACTTTACTAGAAAGCTTTTCTAAGCCATCAAATTTAGCAACGACGATGATTCCCAATACCGGCAACAATACAGCGGTTATTAAAAAGGCAGCGATCGCCGCAGCAGTGCTGCTTCCAGCATTCTGTCCTAAAAATGGTGGAAAGATTAAATTCCCAGCACCAAAAAACATTGAAAAAAGCATAAAGCTTACCATTAATAACTGTTTACTTGTCAATTTCATAACATTCTCCTCACATAAAAAAACCGCCCTGACAAAGGACGATCTGACTATCGTGGTACCACCTTGATTCCCAATAACATTGGCTTTTCGCATCCATCAATGCATTTCACCGATAACGTGGCTCTGCTCCGTCTTCCCTACTCATTTCAGGTCGCTTCTATGAGATGATTTCTCTTACGAACGAATATGATCACTTCCACCAACCGTGATCTCTCTGCGATATACAGATCGTAATGTACTTGTTCTCAATCATGGAATTTCATTTGTTTAAAAATTATAAAAAATATACATGATTTTTTCAACCATCTTTCTTCAAAATCTTTAAAGATTTTTAAAGATTTTTAAACGACAAACTATTTCACCTCACATGATCGATACATGTGAAAACATATCGGGAGTTTGACAGTTAGAAAATAGCATGAATGTAAATATGTGCTTTATATAGG
>CBCTZR010000107.1:0-1760 GCA_965151435.1 uncultured Merdibacter sp.
ATTGAATCTGTGAGTTTGCACCATTTTTTTATTAAAAACTCCTAAAGACAGGTATTATACACTCACACCAGCAATGCTGTAAAGAACTCCGTAATCACCAACGTCCCTGCTTGAACGCCCCCAACGATAAGATCGCTCACGAACATTGCAAACGAAGAAGCTTTGTTTTCCTCAATGATATAAAAACTATTTTCTCCCTGTGGATCGGTCCATGGGAGAGCTAATTGCTGATCATGTTCGAAAGTGGTTATCTGCTTTTCCACTTCGCTTGATGAGCCTTCCTTAAAAGTGGATCCAACGATTATAAGCAATGCGATTAATGCCGCATCTATCAAAAAACGTTTCATTTCTTCACCTTTCATTCAAATATGCATCGATGCCCTCCGCAAGGACACCAACAGAATTTTCAACCTCCTCAAATGTGTTGTTATTTGTACCTACTTCAATTAAGATCATGTTTTCACTCATTTGTTGATTATAATAGGCTTCTCTGGTCATGGTCTGTTTCATTATACCTGGTTGTATTTGTTCAATTTTGTCATATAAAGTCTGTGCCAACGCTTGTGTCTCATCACTTCTGCCGCTTAAGCCGCCGATGACAAACATCATGCGCGCATAATTCTTTCCATCAATCGTTACAAAGCTATTTTCTCTAGGCA
Organism: uncultured Merdibacter sp.; assembly: GCA_965151435.1. Classification (GTDB taxonomy): domain Bacteria; phylum Bacillota_I; class Bacilli_A; order Erysipelotrichales; family Erysipelotrichaceae; genus Merdibacter. The sequence continues at coordinate 660 of CBCTZR010000107.1, forward strand.
CCGCATCTCGATGAAAATCGATGATGAGATCAAAGGGGCCTTCATTCACGAGCACATCATTGAGAAAATTCGCAGAAACCTGATAACTATCATTATAATTTAAACCATTCTTCTTCATATAATCAGAAAAGGAATTTGTTTCTACAACGACATCATATCCCTTTTCCTTTAATAGCGTCCCTAATTTCATAGCACCATCTAAAACTGTCTCCCCTTCCAGATATTCTTCGCTTTGATGCGTATCATAGATGTAAATCTTTTTTACTGTATCATCCTGATCTTCAATTTGCGGAATGCTGGCAGGTGAATCCGCTGTCGAGATCGTCTGTTCTACGACTATGTCACGATCTTCTTGTCGTGGTAAAGACAAGACATTTAACTGCGTTTTCAAAGAGAAACTCTCTGTTTTTGTTTCTTGTTTAACAACGAGCATATTTAAAAAATGACTTTGATCGATCAGTTGCCGCATCCCCTCAAAAAAAGGAGTATAGAATAAAAAAATCATTAATAAGATAAATTTGAAAACAATTTTGATCCGAATGCGCACACACCCACCTCCATTGAAAATGTATGCGAAAAGATTGTGCGGAATGCCTAAAGCTGCTCATAATCCGTATGAAAGGAACGATTCATTGCGTTAGCGAGGATCGAAGCTAAATGCAGCAATTCTTCATCCATCGCTTTAGGAGTGACAACAAAATCTTCTTGTCTGTTTTGATATTCTTCGATCGATTCTGCACATGTTTCTCCAAGTACTTCTTCTATGATGGCATAGATACTCGTAACAGTTGCGACACCAAGAGCAATCACTGGAACGTGTAAAGTGTCTTGATCGATCTGTTTACGGTGATTTCCTATACAGCTCCCTGGTTGGATCCCAGTGTTGTTCATCTGAATGACGCGATTGATTCTTCGCAGATACCGTGTTGCCAAAGCATCCACTGCAACGATCAGATCTGGACGGTACGCATTTGCAACATTTTCTATGATCACACTGCTTTCCATACCTGTTTGCCCCATCACTCCAGGAGCTAAAACAGCTACTTCACGCGTTCCTTGCAAATTCGATAAAATACCTTGATGATATAAATGAGCGGTCAC
>CBCTZR010000108.1:0-1558 GCA_965151435.1 uncultured Merdibacter sp.
GCCTAACAAATCAAAGTCCTAAAGGTAAACGTAAAACCAAGACAGTAAATCAAGGCGTTGTGAAAGAGATAGTGTGAGCGTGTAAAATTATCCGTGTAAGTTGAGAGCGTACGGCTCAGCTTCACGGATTTTTTAATATTCTATGTTATCATTAAAGGAGAAAAGGAATTATGGAAATGGCAAGAAAGAAAAGAGACCCTAAAAAAGCTGCTCTGGCGAAAGCTATCCTGGAAGCTTATCAGCCAGAAACAGCTGAAGACATGAATAACGCTCTCAAAGATCTGTTCGGACCAATGTTTGAAGCAATGCTCAAAGGAGAAATGAATCATCATCTTGGTTATGATTCAAATGATAAAGGACCTAAAAAAGACGATAATCGCAGAAACGGTTATGGAACCAAGACGTTAAAGACCTCTCAAGGTGAAGTCGAGATCGAAGTTCCAAGAGATCGTGACGGTTCGTTCGAACCTCAGGTCATCCCGAAACGTAAAAAAGATGTATCGGCAATCGAAAAAAAGGTACTGGCCATGTATGCACGCGGCATGTCGCAGAGAGACATCTCTGCAACGATCGAGGATATTTACGGCTTCTCAATGTCTCATGAAATGATATCGGATATCACGGATGCCGTGATCCCTGAATTGGAAGAATGGCGAAACCGGCCATTGAAGAAGTGCTATGCATTTGTTTTCGTAGACTGCCTGTACGTAACGCTGCGCAGCGATTATGAAGCAAAGGAATGTGCAGTATATGTGATCCTTGGCTATGACCTCAGCGGAAGAAAAGAGATATTGGGCTTATGGATCAGCGAAAGCGAAAGCAAGAACCAATGGATGCAGATCTTTGATGAAATCAAAACAAGAGGGGTGGAAGACATCTTCTTCCTATCGATGGATGGTGTCAGCGGGCTGGAACAAGGAGCGAAGGCCATCTTCCCTAAGGTGATCGTACAGCGCTGCATCGTGCATCTGATACGGAATTCAATCAAATATGTGCCAACGAAGGATTACAAGAAATTCACACAGGGGCTGAAGAAGGTATACGGTGCAGCGAATCTGAAAGCAGCGAATGCAGCATTTGAGATATTCTGCAAAGAATGGGACAAATATCCGGGAGCAGTCGATGTATGGACACGCAATTATGCGCATGTAGAGCAATTGTATGATTACGGAAGCGCGGTACGCAAGATCATGTATACGACGAATGCCATCGAAGCAATCAATTCGAGCTTTCGAAAAGTAACGAAGAAAGGCGCATTTCCGAATGAAACCGCCTTGTTCAAATTACTGTATCTGAGAGTCAATGAATTAGAAAAGAAATGGTCAACAGGATATATAGCGAACTGGTCAATGGTATTGAACCAATTGATGGTGAATGATTCATTCAAAGAACGGATCGACAAATACATCAAATTTTAGTGCTGAAAATGAAAAAAGGCAAGTAGCGAATTTTACTTGCCGTTTTCAGTATGCACTTTAAAGATCATGCGTGCTTGTTTAGTTTTTAAGAATAAATTTGAAACTTTTTAAATTAAATACACAGTTTGCTTGACAAACCC
>CBCTZR010000109.1:0-1522 GCA_965151435.1 uncultured Merdibacter sp.
TTATTTATAAGGTATTCTTGAGTTTTATGCTTTTTTGACTGTCAAAGATGGGATTGTATCATAAAAATGATGGCTACACATCATTGTTATTGATTTCACCTTCCGTAAGCATCAATAAAAAAAGGCAATACCGTTTCTTCTTTCAAGCGATATCACCTTTCTTCTCTTAATAAAGCTCTTTTAAACGCGACTCTCCAATCGTTCCTTCTGGCATCTTCACATGGAAATTATCAGCGATCGTCGCTCCGACATCCGCAAAGCTCGTTCCGCTGATCAATAGACCATGCCCTTTCATAGAAGGAGAGTACATCAACAGCGGCACCATTTCGCGTGTATGATCAGTTCCTTTGAAAGTTGGATCATTTCCATGATCCGCTGTAATGATCAATAAATCATCCTGTTTCAGTTTCTTCAACAGTTCCCCTAATCGTTCATCGAATCGTTCCAGTTCTTCTCCATAGCCGATCGGATTGCGGCGATGTCCCCATAAAGCATCAAAATCTACCAGATTCACAAAGCAGAGTCCATGGAAATCTTGATCCGCCAATTCGATCGTCTGTTCCATCCCATGTACGCTGCTTTTTGAACGATAGGCAGTACGGATTCCTTCCCCGTCAAAGATATCTTTGATCTTACCGACGCTGATCACATCAAATCCTTGTTCTTTCAAGGCATCTAACACGGTTTTGCCATAAGGCTTCAATGCATAGTCATGACGATTGCTCGTACGAACAAATTCGCCTTTGCGCTTACCGATATAAGGACGGGCAATGACTCTTCCTACTCGCCATTCCTCTTTCATCGTCAACTCTCTCGCAGCTTCACAATAGCGATACAACGTTTCCAATCCCATCGTTTCTTCATTTCCACAGATTTGCAAAACGGAATCCGCAGATGTATAGACGATAAGATCGCCATGATCGATTTCCTGCTGTGCCAATTCATCCAAGATCTGTGTCCCGCTAGCTGCTTTATTACCGATGATCCGACGATGATCGCAACGTTCGCTCAAAGCATCCAATAATTCTTTTGGGAATCCAGTATCCGTAAATGTTCGAAACGGTGTCGTGATATGTAATCCCATCATCTCCCAATGACCGGTCATCGTATCTTTTCCTACGCTGGCTTCCTGCAGCTTTGTATAATATCCCATCGTCTCCGCAACAGGTGCGATCGTTTTCAAAGGGTGCAGATTGGCAATTCCTAGTTTTTGTAAATTGGGAATGTGCAGATCTGGTTTTTGTTCGCAGATATGACCTAGCGTATCGCTTCCCTCATCTTCGTATTCTTTAGCATCTGGTTCTGCCCCTACGCCTAAAGAATCGATCACGATCGTAAATATACGCTGATACTTCATATTACGCCTCCATGTAAGCAGCTTCGAGCGCAACTTCCATCATATTGGCAAAAGAGGTCTGACGCTCTTGTGCACTTGCATGTACGTCAGAGACCAATGAATCTGAGATCGTCAGTAAACATGCCGCATGTTTTCCTAAGATATTTGCATTATGGAATAGCGCAA